>CAJWOI010000071.1 GCA_913044255.1 uncultured Alphaproteobacteria bacterium | reverse complement strand
TATCAACTAGGTGTGGACCTCGGATTGTTCCGCCATATCCTCTTGATAAAAAATGCGTTGCATAACCCTTCTGCTGCAAAAGGGTTGCAAAGGATAGAGCAACGGGTGTCTTTCCCGCACCACCAGCCACAAGATTTCCTATGCAAACTACCGGGATGCCTGCCTTCACCGGATTGGCAAGTCGCCAACGCCAACGCCCAAACATACCGAAAAGCACTCCAGCTGGGCTCAATAGCCTCGCTGTTATCCCTTCTTCTGCCCAAAAACTCGGCGCCTTCATATACTATCCCGCGGCCGGTAAGTGATGAACAAGTGATTCAAAAACTGTATCAATTACTGCAGCTTTTGCCGTGATAACTTTTTTTTGCTGTTTGGAAAGGTGCGCGGCACGCTCCGGTGCAGCAAGTAGCCCAGACACCGCCTCTAATAGCTCGCCTGCCGTCTCTACACGACATGCCGCACCAACTTGCCCAAGGTCCTTCATTACTTCTGAAAAATTGAACATAGACGGTCCAGTAAGTACAGCACAGTCAAGCTGGATTGCTTCAATTGGATTCTGGCCACCACGATCGACGAAGCTTCCCCCAATGAGAGATACGGGTGATACACGGTAAAAGAGACCAAGCTCACCCATAGTATCAGCTATATACATACCGCTTTCCGACGAAGGTTTAGTCCTCCTACTACGTCGGGTGCACTTCACGCCATTCGCAATAGAGACCCTCTCAAATTCCGAGGCACTAGATGGATGACGGGGCACTACAATAGTGACTAAATCCGGGAATTGAGATCGAAGCGCCAAGTGTGTTTGACACACCACTTTGAATTCACCGGGATGAATGCTAGCGGCGAGCCACCGTGTCCGAAGACTGAGCACCGCCTCCATTTCTTCCAATGCTGTTTCCACCGCAGCAAGTGGTGGAGCAGCGTATTTAAGCGTACCAGTGACTGTCGGCTCAACCGCACCGAGGTCATTGAAGCGAATTGCATCCTCTTCAGTTTGGACCAAAATTTCTCTGAAATTTTTTAAGAGTGGTGCAATTAGGCCGCGGGCCCACCGCCAATAACGGTGAGATTTTTCTGACATACGACCCTGCACCAATATGGTGGGTACATTGCGAAGCTGGGTAGCCCTCAGCAAGTTTGGCCACAACTCAGATTCGACCCAAATTGCTATATCGGGTTTCCAGTAATCTAGGAAACCGCGCACGGCATCAGGCCGGTCTATGGGCACAAATTGATGAAAAGCCCTTTCCGGCAATCGCCCCGGTAACAACTGGGCAGAACTTAAAGTACCGGTCGTTAACAACACATTGCCCCTCGGAAGCGCATCAAGTACGCGATCCACCAAAGGCAGGACGGACAGAGACTCTCCTACACTCGCCGCATGTATCCACACCAGCGCGCCGGGAGGCCGCAAAGCCGACGGCCGACCAAATCGCTCCTCCAGGCGAGAAGAATCTTCTTTTCCTTGAGATGCCCTGCGACGTAAAACTATCCCTGCCAGAGGACCCGCTGCAATTGTTGCTGCTCGATAGAGACCCAGCATCAAACCACTCAAATTTCTAACAAAAGGAATTCCATGACCTAGAGCCAATTAAGCAATAGGGTTGTACACTTGCGCCGAGGAAACCGATGTATCAATTTCATCTGATTCTTCAACATCTATGGATGCAGCACGGCCCAAAAATTGCAGTGAATACAATCGGCTATACAGCCCCTCCTTTGACAACAATTCATCGTGCGAGCCCTGTTCAACCACCCGCCCCTTATCAAGGACATAAATAAAATCAGCATCGCGAACTGTTGCTAATCTGTGTGCTATTACCAGGGTGGTACGTCCGCGTTTAAGTGTAGCCAGCGCATTTTGCACTTCTCGTTCAGACTCGGCATCAAGAGCAGCCGTTGCCTCATCCAACAGCAAGATCGGAGCGTTCTTAAGTAACGCGCGCGCAATTGCGATACGTTGAGACTCGCCGCCAGATAACTTTGCCCCCCGCTCGCCGACTAATGTATTGTAGCCGTCTGGCAAAGACATGATAAAATCATGCGCGGCAGCTGATTTAGCTGCTGCGACAATTGCTTCCTTATCAGCATCCGTCCGACCATATGCAATGTTGGCTAGAACGGTGTCATCAAACAAAGCAATATCCTGACTAACTAGCGCAATAGCTTTACGAAGGGAATGGAGAGTAAGCGAACGAACGTCTTGGCCATCCACCTGAACATTTCCTGATTCGACATCATAAAAACGCGGGATCAAATTAAGTAGCGTTGACTTTCCAGCTCCTGACGGTCCCACCAGAGCTACGGTATGACCAGTCGGCACTTCAATGGTGACATCTCGAATAGCCGGTACTGCATCAACGTAACTGAATTTGGCGGAATTAAATTTTATGCTTCCGCTGTTCACCGATAAACTATGGGCATCGTCTCTTTCTACAATATCCGTTTCTTGATCAAGGACGGTAAAAACCCGTTGAGCGGCGGCCAAACCCTCCTGCAGAGCTGAATTAAGGTTGGCAATACTTCTTATCGGTCGGTAGGCCAATAATAAAGCGGTGAACAAGGCAAAAAATGCGCCTGGCTCAGACACGCCCGCAATCACTTGGCTGCCCCCGTACCAAATCACTACTGCAATAGCTACACCCCCAAGTCCCTCCATCATTGGCGTGGTCATTGCTCGCGTTCGAGTAGCCCTCATGTACAGAGCAAATAGTCGCTCAATTATTGCCTCGGCGCGTTTGCTCTCGTACTTCTCCATTCCATAAGCCTTGACGTGCCGTACGCCCTGAAACGTTTCGGTTAGTAACGTGGTAAATGACCCAACTTCTACCTGGGTAATGGTAACCACCTTTCGCATTCGCTTACCAAGACTACTAATCGGCCAAGCAGCCAAGGGGAATACGAAGAAAGCCACCAACGCTAGTCGCCAGTTCTCGTAAAACATAAGCGCAACCAGGAAGGTAACCGTAAGTAAATCCTTAACCAAACTAGTCAATGTACTTGAGGTTGCCTGCCTAATCAGGTAGGCGTCACTGGTCAAATGGGCAATTAATTTACCCGTTGAAGTCCGCCTAAAAAAAGCGAGATCAAGATTGATTAGATGGGAAAACGCGCGTTGTTGAAGATCAGAAACAATGCGCAACCCAACCCAATTCATTAGCACGGACTGCCCAAAATTAGCAGCGCCACCGATCAACATGATGCACATTATTGCTAGCGGAACTAGCACCAACATCGTTTGATCACGGTTCATGAATACATCTCTAACTACCGGCTCCATCATCCAAGCAAGCAGGGGTTGCGAAGCGGCAGCCACGACCATGCACAGCATCGCCACCCCCAACATAACGCGGTAGGGGAGTAAATAACCACGCACCAATCGCGTCACCAATGCACCAGTTGATAGGTGCTCAGACGATCCATCTTGGGATGCGTTCGCGCCAGAGGTATCGGGTGACTCGACAGTCAAAATATTACTGCCCCAACTAATCCAGCCTTAATATATGATGATAAAAAACAATTTACCAAAACTCACCACAAACTTTTGTTGTCAACAACAGTACACAGCTTCTGACAAATGTGTTTCAGTTGGCCACAATTTTCGGGACATAGATACCATTTTCAAAACGTTCAAATACAGCTCCGATTAGGGCATGATTGACCGGTCCGGAATTGGGCTCCGTCTCAAGGTGACGCTCAGCGACATAAGTAGTATGAGATGCGCCATCGACTAACAAATGGTACCAAGGTTTATTTTTTGGCGGTTGGCTTTTTGCCACCTGATTATACCACTCTTCTGTGCCAGAGAAGCAGGCATCAACATCAAACACCACACCCCGATAGTCGAATAATTTGTGACGAACAACTTCACCGACGCCAAAACAAGCTTCTATGGAATTCATAAGTTTTTAGTCTTTCTGGGCGTCTTTTTTAGCTCTTTCACGCCCAATTGTCTCGTCTTCAATGTCTAAAGTAACCTTTGCCTGCTTCGGTCGACCCTATATAAAAAGCACACCTAAGCTTGCAAATGTAAACGATACGCTCCAATTATCCACTATTCCGAGCATTACTGGCAGAATAACTTGAGGAAATGATGAAACGGATGTCAACCTGTCGCTGCCTCTCTGTCCTTGCAATGGGCGTTGTGATAGCCGCCCTGCACAGCACTCTCCCAGCCCACGGCACAACACAAAAGGAGCTAAATGTGCGACTGGCTGTTCTCAAATTTGGCACAGTAAATTGGGAATTAAATGTAATAAAACACCACGAATTGGACAAACATTCAGGATTGGTCCTTGACGTAGTCGGTCTTGCCAACAAAAACGCTACCTCCATTGCGTTAAACGCGGGCGACGTGGACATGATAGTCACCGATTGGATTTGGACTTCACGACAACGCCATACCGGAGCTGATTACACCTTCGTACCTTACTCTGAAGCGGCGGGCTCAGTGATGGTGCACCCGGGCAGTGGAATTGAACGACTTGAGGATCTACGCGGCAAAAGAATTGGTGTGGCAGGGAGTCCAATTGACAAGAGTTGGCTTTTACTCCGCGCGTATTCGTTTGAAACGATAGGCGAAGACCTAAGCAAAATAACAAGACCCGCCTACGCGGCTCCGCCGCTGCTTAACGAAAAATTCCGGCAAGGTGAATTGGATGCCGTGTTAAATTACTGGAATTACACTGCCCGCCTTCGGGCAGCCGGCATGATTGAGCTTATTAAGGTACAGGACCTGTTACCAGCACTTGGAGTTCCTGGACGGCTACCGTTAATCGGATATGTTTTCAGCGAGGCCTGGGCCGAGGAAAACCCAGAGGCTGTGAGAGCGTTTTTTGAGGCATCGTCGTCTGCACGCGAGATCATGATGCAATCGGACGAGGAATGGGAGCGTCTGAGGCCGCTCACCAGGGCCAAAGATGATGCTACATTAGCAGCACTTCGCCATGGATACCGGGAGGGCGTCCCTCAGACATATGGGAAAGAGCAGGAAGACGCGATTCGGGCTGCATTCCGCATTGTTGCTGAGCACGGTGGTCGAGCACTGGTCGGACGGAGCAAAGAACTTGCCCCCGGCACTTTGTGGGGTGGAGACGCCTATTGAACCTCGTTGAATCGATTCCTGGAGCTGGGATAAACACGACTTGGCTGCGTGTGATTTCGTTTGTTCTCTTATTGGTAATTTGGGGAGCTAGTGCGTTTTTTGCCCAAAGTCGAGTGTTACCAGACCCGTGGACAGTGGCCATTGTTTTCTACGACCACCTGACGAATGGCAGTCTGCTTTTTGACCTTGGGATTACCTTGTGGCGAGTCGCAGCTGCGTTCATATTGGCTATGGTTTCCGGCACCGTTATTGGCATACTTATGGGTTTACGGAAGCGCCTCGACATCCTGCTGGATGGGTGGCTGATCTTATTCTTAAACATCCCGGCGTTGGTCACCATCATTCTGTGCTACGTCTGGTTCGGTTTGACCGAAGTCGCCGCAATCATCGCCGTCTCCCTCAACAAGTTTCCCAATGTTGTAGTAACGCTGCGTGAAGGAACGCGCGCTGTAGACCATGATCTCTTGCAGGTCGCGCAAGTGTTCCGGGTTGGCCCTCGAAGATTGTTTTTCAACTTTTTCTTACCACAATTATATCCGTACATCATGATTGCAGCTCGTTCCGGTATCGCTTTGATTTGGAAGATCGTGTTAGTCGTTGAGCTACTCGGACGTAGTAATGGTATAGGATTTCAACTCTACGTATTTTTTGGGGATTTCGATATTGCCAGCATTCTTGCCTATACGCTTGCGTTCGTGATCGTGATGATAGCAGTAGAACTAGCATTGATTGGCCCGATGGACCGTTATGCAACTCGGTGGCGCAAGTGAACGCGGCCGAATTGGATATCCGGATAGATCGCAAGGCGTACGTAGCCAGCTCGGGTGCAAACACTCGTGTCGCAATCAAGGATTTAAAGCTATCTGTTTTAGATAGCGAATTTCTCTGCATTGTAGGGCCATCCGGCTGCGGCAAAACAACACTCTTGAATATAATTGCTGGAATAGATGATGACGCAAACGGCACTATCGTCGCCAAAAATGACCAACCATTGGACTCAATTCGTATCTCTTACATGTTCCAAACACCACGCCTTTTACCATGGATGACGGTGCGGGAAAATGTACGCGTAGTAATGGATGACGCGACCGTAGAAAACGGAAAAGCTGAACAATTACTGGCTCGTATGGAGCTTGCGGACTCACTTGACGAGTTTCCAAATAGACTTTCTGGTGGCATGCAGCGACGGGTTGCCTTAGCGCGAGCCTTCGCCACGGAACCACAACTACTTTTACTTGATGAGCCATTTGTTTCATTGGATATGCCTGTCGGAAATTTATTGCGCCAGCTGTTACTTGATTTATGGCAAACTCGACCAACTACTGTGATTTTTGTGACACATGATTTACGAGAGGCAATATATTTATCCGATCGAATAGTATTTTTGTCGCGTGGTCCGTCTCGTGTGATCCTGGATAAGCCCGTCGACTTACCACGCCCAAGGGAGGTTGAAGATCCGCAAATCGACCAATTTCGACAAAATCTCTTGTCAGAGCACGAATCCTTGTTGCACGGCATGACCTCAGGCCCATCGGTGGGCAAAAATACAAACGACAAAACGTCTAGCGGGCCTGATCTCAACGAAAAACATTAGGATGATGCAGTGAACTCAGCGAACATCAATAACGACCCAGACTCAAATCTAGTTTTAAACGCTACGGGCATTGATAAATCTTACGGTACCCGCAAAGCGCTGAATGCTGTAGATATTACGATTAAGTCGGGCGAATTTGTCGCACTACTTGGACCAAACGGAGCTGGGAAAACAACGTTGTTTCAGCTGCTAACTGGTCTATTTGTACCAGATGCCGGGAAAATTCATATTGCCGGCATCAACATCCTCAAAAATGCTGTTCCAGCACTTGCGGGTATTGGTGTCGTATTTCAACAACCTACTCTTGATCTGGACCTTAGCGTTATCGACAATCTGCGGTTCCACGCAAGTCTGCACGGGTTGAATAGAAACGAAGCGCTCGTACGTATTGATGAAGAGTTAGGAAAACTAAAACTTACCGACCGTTCTAAGGATCAAGCACGCTCCCTAAGCGGTGGACAGCGAAGACGCGTCGAACTAGCCCGGGCGTTGCTGCATCGTCCACAATTTCTATTGATGGATGAGCCGACCGTTGGACTTGATCCAAGCAGCCGCAGAGATCTACTGTCGTACGTCCTACGACTCAAACAAGAACGTCAGATGGCGGTACTTTGGGCAAGCCATTTAGTAGACGAAGCTGAACAAGCTGACCGTGTGATTATCCTTCATAAAGGTGAAGTATTAACAACTGGCGCACCCGCCAGACTGGTAAAGGAAACCGGCATGAACGACCTTCATGACGCTTTTGTTTTCATAACAAAAGAGGATTGATTCTCCACACTTTTCAACAAAATTCTGATACTGAAATTCACTAACAGAATATAGAGACTGCCATGTTTTTTCAAAGACATATACTTTGTTGCTCAACCATGCTTTCGCTCATTTTGGTGACTCCCGTTTTCGCCGAGGGAACAGGATATATTTTTGTGAGCAATGAGGCAGACAATACTGTAACCGTCATTGATGGTAAAAATTTCGAGATTGTCAAAACTATTCCTACCGGCGAACGTCCGCGAGACATGCGCTGGCACAAAAACAACACGCAACTCCTTATCGCTGCAAGCGGCAGCGACCGGATCGAAGTCCTAGACGTGGCAAGTTTAGAAATAATAAATTTTCTCGAAGCTGGAGAGGATCCTGAAATCTTTAGTATCGACCCATCCGGGAAAATTCTTGTGGCAGCCAATGAAGACGACAACGAGGTAACTGTTACCGACCCAGACACCGGTAAACAAATCCGTACAATCGAGGATGTGGGCATTGAACCCGAGGGAATAACCTTCCGTAATGACGGCGAGGTAGTATTTGTAACGTCCGAAGTCACGAATACGATAATTATCGTAGACCCATGGTCTGGGACCATTCTTGATGAAGTGCTGGTTGGAAATCGTCCGCGACGTGGCATCGTGACACCTGATGACAAGGAGTACTGGGTTACGAACGAACTTGGCGGCACCATTTCAATTCTTGATGCACAAACTTTTGAGCTTATTGACGAAATAATTTTTGAAAAACCAGGAATGCGGGAGGGAGATATCAATCCGGTTGATTTTGCGATGACCGCTGATGGGAAAACTGCCTACATCACACTTGGTAGAGCACGACACGTAGCGATTGTAGATGTTGCGTCCCGCGATGTCACAAACTATGTCCTGGCAGGAGATAGAGTATGGGGAGCTGCCCTCACTGCAGATGAAAAATTTCTTGTGGTGACCAACGGGGCCAGCGACGACATCACAATTATCGACACTATCAAAAAAGTAGCGGTTAATTCGGTTCCAGTAGGTCGCACGCCACATACCGTACGGATTGATGATTAGTTCCATGCACTGGATACTGCGGCTTGCCGGAGTCTTTTTGATTGCGGCGTCCGCTGTAAAATCTTCATTGGGAAATGATGAACTTCCCACCGTTACTATCGGCTATCTCGATCTAATCCAAGACGTGCGCTACGAAGACTGGGGAGTGCACCCCGTCGATATCCGATCGGCTACTGCAACCGTTGATCGCAGGGCCTACGCGGGTGCCCTGTTGGCAATCGATGAATTGAAACAATTTACGCGCATTGCAAAAGCTCGATTCGCAATGCAACGAGAGACCGTGGAAAATGCAACTTCAATGGTTGCGACCATAAGCCGTTTACGCCAATCTGGTACCTATTTTTTTCTTTTGGATGCACCGGATTCCGTTGTAGCTGATGTAGCAGCGCAAACACGTGACCAAGATGTTGTTTTATTCAATACCACTGCAACGGGAGATACACTTCGCAACGAGCATTGCCAGCAACACCTGTTTCACATTGCGGCCAGTCGTTCAATGATGGCTGATGCGGTTGCGCAGTATTTGGTATCTCAGAAATGGACTCGCGTGTTGGTGTTACGTGGCCCCTTACCTGAAGATGCAGAAATGACCCGGGCGTTCGAAAGATCGGCCGAGCTTTTTGGACTAAATATATCGGAAATTCGAGATTTTGTTCTAGGAAATGATCCACGTGCACGAGAAGCGAATAATCTCAATTTTTTAACTGGCAATGCCAAGTACGATGCTGTCTTTGTTGCCGATATTGATGGTGAATTTTCGTTAACCGTGCCATTCGCTACCCAAAAACCCGCGGCAGTCACCGGCGCTAGCGGCATAGTACCTCGAGTTTGGCATTGGTCCTACCTACGCCACGGTGCACCGCAGGTGCACGGCAGATTTGAGCGCATGCACGGCAGAAGAATGGGCGAAGCCGATTGGGGAGCTTGGGTTGCTTTAAAAACTATTGGGATGGCTATCGCACGTGCTAAAACCTCCAACGCGGTTGAGGTGGCAGCCTATTTACGCAGCGATAAATTAAGAATAGATGGTAGCAAGGGCCCTGGAATGAGTATCCGCACCTGGGACAACCAGTTACGCCAACCGATTATGTTAACTACCGAAAACTGGACCATTACGCGGGCTCCGATAGAGGGATTCAAGCATCGGACCAATGACCTAGACACGATTGGGCATGGCGAAAGAGATACGAGTTGCAAATTTTAACGAAAAATTGAAGTAATATGAATCAGGTACGTTGCTCTGGGGATTTTGCATATCTAATTCGTGAAACCCTGCTGTACCGCACAAAGGAGAAGCGAAAGTAATGCAGCTTAGTCACGTCATTTCCGCCTTGTCAGCATTAAGCCGTCGCGAAACGATCAAGTTTTTCCAGCAAAAAGGTCGCCTGTTCTCCGCATTCGTGCGACCTGCTTTGTGGCTATTTGTTTTTGCGGTTGGCTTCCGTGGTGTTTATGGTGTCGATGCAGGAGAGCCGTACCTTCAGCGCAGTGTCAATTACGAATATTATATTTTGCCTGGCCTTGCCTGCATGGTGCTTTTGTTTAGTGGCATGCAGTCATCTCTTTCCATGGTCTATGATCGCGAAATGGGGATAATGCG
>CAJWOI010000070.1 GCA_913044255.1 uncultured Alphaproteobacteria bacterium | reverse complement strand
GGCTCAGGTCCATCGCCACAGCCTCTTCTTTTGAGCCACGGGTGGCCCGGCTCAATTTACGAGTTCCTAAATGTTATTGAACCGCTAGCGCATCCCGAACGATTCGGGGGCCGTATCGATGACTCGTTCTCGGTAGTAGCCCCATCTCTGCCCGGCTTTGGCTTCTCCGCGAAACCCCGCACACCTATTGGCCCAAGAGCCATCGCTAGCCTATTTACAAACCTGATGACCAAGAAACTTGGTTATGATCGTTTCCTAGCCCAGGGCGGAGATTGGGGCAGCGTAATCTCTGGTTGGATAGGCTTTGATCACAAGCGCCACTGCGACGGAGTTCACCTCAACATGTTCGGCGTCCGCACTTCAGGAACCTACCCAGAATCAAACGAAGAGAAAACATGGGCAAATGCAGCGCAGAAAATATTTGCTGCAGAAGGAGGATATTTTCAAATTCAATCCACCAAACCTCAGACGTTATCCTACGCAATGATGGACAGCCCTGTTGGCGTCGCTGCATGGATTGTCGAAAAATTCCAGCGTTGGGGAGACCTTGAAGACAACAAAATAGAAACCGTGTTTTCTAAGGATCAATTACTGGCCAACATAATGATTTATTTGGTAACCCAGACTTTCAACACAGCGTCATGGATTTACCGTGCATATGCGGACGAGAATAGCCGTTTTCTACCGAAAGGAAGTCGAATTAACGCGCCGGTCGGCGTCGCCAACTTTGCAAAGGAGTTCATCCCGTGGCCACCTAGAAGCTACGCAGCAAAAACGTACAACATCGTCCACTGGACAGATATGCCTCGTGGCGGTCATTTTGCAGCCATGGAGGAACCGGAATTATTCGTCAACGACCTGCGCACTTTCCGACAAATTATCGGAAAATAAAATCAGCCACACAACTAATCACGGAAAGATGGGTCGCGACGATCCAGCATCCGTAACAGTGCTGTCCAAACAAGACCGGAGTGGCCGTCATGAAACGACTTTCTCCCCTGTTCTCGAGCTTTCTGTAAGGCAGTCTCTGTCGGCAATTCCAACTCCTCGGAATCGCTCATAGCGAGCACCTGAGCCTTACAGGCTCGTTCCAGGTTATACATTCTCAAAAAAGCATCCGACACAACCTTCCCCGCGGTCAATGTCCCGTGGTTGCGGAGTATCATCAAATTTTTCTCACCGAGATCATGCACCAGGCGCGCCCTTTCTTCGGTATCCGTGGCCGGGCCCTCATAATCATGATAAGCAATATCTGGCTGCAACAACGCACCTGTCTGTACTAGCGGCAACAACCCCCGCCTTTGAGCCGACACCGCCATCCCCTGATCCGTATGCAGATGAAGAACACAATTCAAATCGGGGCGAGCACCCAGGATCGAGCCATGAATCACAAAGCCAGCTGGATTGAAACCGTATGAGCTCTCCATAATCACGTTGCCATCCAGATTTACTTTAATCAGGCTGGAAGAGGTGATCTCTTCAAACATCATCCCGTAGGGATTAAAGAGGAAATGATTTGCGCAACCCGCAACCCGAAGCGATATGTGAGTATATATAAGATCGTCCCATTCGAAGTGTGCGACTAGTCGATAACAGGCCGCAAGGTCGACCCTTTGTTTCCACTCTTCTTCGCTAACTTGGTTCTGCATGGACCGCAGCGGCATCTCCACTATCGACATATTTCCCCCACTAATTTTCTCTGATCTTTCTCAGTGAAGCCAACACTAATATTGCACGCGCTGGGTCAGCGCGCCATCTACCACGAGATTGGCACCGGAAATAAAACTTGCCGCAGGGCTGGCCAGAAACACGACCGCGTTGGCGACCTCTTCTGGCATCCCCATCCGACCCATTGGATTGCGTTGCAACATTGTAGCGTAAAGCTCGGGCGCGTTCGCCTTTGCCTCTCCCCAAACTCCTCCTTCGAAATAGATGGAACCCGGAGACACTATGTTGGCTCTCATTCCTTTAGGGGCAAATTCTCTGCTCAACCCTTTGCCATACGCCACGAGTGCAGCTTTAATCGAATTGTAGGGACGTGGCCCAAGGTAAATCTCCAATGCGGCCGTACTTGCAATGAGAACAATGGACCCATCTGTTGATTTCTCCAGATGGGGCATCGCGGTTTCCACTGCATGAAAACTTCCCAGTAGATCAGTATCAAATCCAGCCCGCCATGATTCCTCATTATTGGCTACCGCAAGCGCACTAACGTTCGGGATCAGCACGTCGAGCCCGCCCAACATGATCGATGCTTCTTCAACCCAGTCACATAACGCGTGTGAATCTGCAACATCCACCGTCTTGCCATAACCGTCCACGCCTGATGATTTTACAGATTCGACAGTCGCTGCAACTTCTTCAGTTCCGCGTGCACAGAGTGCTACGTGACATCCTTCCGCGGCTAAACGGTCAACAATAGCACGCCCAATTCCCCTTGTGCCGCCGGTCACAATTGCTCTTTTCCCTTTAAGTCCCAAATCCATTGTGCGGTCCTCCTCCATCAATCCCTTATCAAACTTCAACATCTGCGACCGGGTCGGTCTTAACCATAGAATCACGAGCAGAGAATGGTGCATACCAGTCGCGTAAATGCGGCCGAGTGGCACGCCAATCCTCCTCTGGGAATCGGAAGTCAAGGTACCCGGCCACACAGCCTGCCGTAATGGTGCCAATATTTATTTCATCCTTAAAGGATGCAACTTCGCTCTCTAAAGCATCAAGCCCTCGTCGGACTTTGCCCATCTGACCTGCAACCCATTCCGGCCAACGTTTCCCGTCGGGCCTAAGAATCACCTCATAACGTATCGACACCGCGGCATCGAGCACCCCGTCTCCTAGAGCTTGACGACGTAAAGCCACCCATCGACTAGCCTGCTCCGCGGGAAACATTTTTACGCTGTCGTGAAGGCTATCCAGATATTCGCATATCACTCGAGAGTCATATAGTGTTGCCCCGCTATCCGTTACTAGGGTCGGCATTTTCGCGACTGGGTTTGATCGAATCAGTTCAATATCTGGCGCAATCGGAGTGGTTTTAATGGAAACATGCTCTAATCGACCCGACAGTCCACACTCTATTGCCAATACCAAGACCTTGCGCACGAACGGAGACGGTGAAGCCGCGTAAAGTTTCATTTAATGTTCTCCTTGATCCCGAGACAAGCCTAGCCTAAACCATCGCCGGCAAAGAGGATAATGAAGACCATGCGCGACAATATAGGCCTGTTCTTGAGCAAGCGGGCTTCTCTCAGCCCAAACCTGGAAGCCTTCGTTGATATCGCAAGTGGCCTCCGACTTTCCTACGAGGAACTGAACAAACGTTCCAACCAAATCGCTCATGTCTTAAGCGACAGTGATGTAAAAAAAGGAGACCGGGTGGCTTTGTTGATGCACAACTGTCCCGCCTACCTGGAAACCTTTTTTGCCCTTGCAAAGATTGGCGCGGTCACTGTCCCGCTCAATACCCGCCTAGTGGCAGATGAACTGGCATACATACTTCACGACTCTGGTTCGCGATTACTCGTATACGGTGCGGAGTTCTCCGAAATAGTGGCGGATCTTCAATCCAGAGGGAGAGAGGGTACTGCCGTCGAAGATTGGATTTTTGTATCGGCCCCAGGTGAAGATCCCAACGCGAGAGCTGATTTTGCACTGGACTATGATCATTTGCGTGAACAGTCATCCCAACACGAGCCTGAACCAGCTGCAGCCGAGGAAGACATGCTTTACATCATGTACACTTCGGGTACGACTGGGTTGCCAAAGGGCGTGGTCCATACCCATAACTCCGCCATGTGGGCGTGCATCACCTGGTCAGCAACGGGCGATGCACAACTGTACGACCGCTATTTACTTATTCTGCCACTTTATCACGTCGGTGCACTCACTCCGGTGACGGCCAATGTGTACCGCGGAGTTACCAATGTCGTTCAGAGAACCTTCGATGCAGGGCAGGTTTGGAATCTGATACAAGAGGAACGGATTGATACCTCTTTGGCCGTGCCGGCGATGCTGAATTTTATGATCCAGGCTCCGGAGATAGATCAGTGCAATCACGAACGTTTGCGGTGGATCATAAGTGGTGCAGCCCCGGTGCCGGTATCACTCATAGAAGCATATGCGGCTCGCAACATACCCATTAATGAGGCGTATGGTTTGACTGAATGTTGCGGTCCAGCAACTTTGCTTACTGGCACGGACGTTGCCGGCCACCCGGGCTCGTGCGGCAAGGCATTCTTTCACACAGACATTCGCGTAGTGGATGAAAAGGGCCAAGACGTGAAACCGGATGAGCCGGGGGAGATAATCGTTCGTGGCCGCCATGTAATGAAGGAATACTGGAACAACCCTGCTGCAACCAAGGAATCCCTCCGTGATGGCTGGCTTTACACCGGTGACGTTGCGAGCGTCGATGCAGCGGGATTTATTTATGTCCAAGACCGTATCAAGGACATGATTATTTCCGGTGGGGAAAACGTATATCCGGCAGAAATTGAGAACGTGATTCTCTCCCATTCGGAGGTGCGTGACGTGGCAGTGATTGGCCAAGAAAGCCAAGTCTGGGGTGAATCTCCGTTAGCAGTGGTGGTGCGGTCGGGCGACACTTTAACCAGTGACGACGTAATGGCATATTGTGTCGGGAAACTAGCCCGCTATAAGCTGCCAAAAGCCGTCGAATTTATCGATATGATCCCGAGGAACCCCAGCGGTAAGGCTTTAAAACGAGAGTTGCGTAAGAAATTTCCTGGTAACGCTCCAGAATGAACATTCAATCTAGACCACGCAATCCTGTTCGCGCCGTCCTTTGGGATTTCGGAGGTGTTTTTACAACCAGTCCTTTTGAAGCTTTCAATCGTTACGAGACTGAGGCCAATTTACCAAGAGATTTCATTCGTACCCTAAACTCGACAAACAGTGCGTCAAATGCGTGGGCCAAACTTGAGCGTGGTGAGGTAAATATCCCGCAGTTCTGCAAGATTTTTGAGACAGAAGCACAAGAGGCTGGTCAAACTGTGGATGGAGCCACTGTGCTTAACTGCATTCGCGGAGAGTTGCGTCAAGAAATGGTTGATGCGTTGGGGATAGTTTCGAAACGATACAAAACGGCGTGTTTAACAAATAACTTTGGATCCCTTGAGAACGCATCCCCCAACACTCATGCAATCAAAGAAGTCATGAAACTTTTTGACATGGTCATCGAATCAAGCAAGCTTGGATTCCGCAAACCCGAAATTCGATTTTACCAGCATTCCTGCGAGTTACTTGGAATTAAACCCAGTGAAGCTGTTTTTCTCGACGACCTGGGCATAAATCTAAAACCAGCAAGAGAAATGGGCATGCAAACGATAAAGGTTCTCTCCCCTGCCCAAGCTTTAAACGACCTAAATTCCTGTCTGGGACACAGTGTTGGCTAGACGAAAGTTACGGGAATGCGAAGCATCCAATCGCAAAACATGATGCAACCACTGCGTATCACGGCAGTACTATTAACAAGCTTATTGTTTTTGCCAAACCTCGCGTGCGCTGATACTTCACGTGAAGCCATCCAAGCAGAAATCCAGAATCTGATTGAGAACCTAAATAATCCAAAACCGTATGAGCGAAGAGCTTCCGCCGAAAGCTTGGGCGATTTTGGCCGAAGTGCAAGACCGGCCGTCCCTCCCCTCGTCAGAGCGCTCAGTGACGAGATACCAGACGTACGTGCTGCGGTTGCAGATGCGCTAGGAAGAATCGGCGCAGATGCCAACACGGCGGTACCAGCACTGGTCTCTTCTCTAAAGGATCCGGACCCGTCTGTCCGCTCCACAGTAACATCGGCCCTGAGCCACTTTCCAAAAAAAGGCGAGTTAATTGCACCGGCTTTGGGGCGACTATTAGATGATCCCGACGAATCCGTGCGACTCGCGGCGGCGAACACGCTTGGGGGATTGGGTGCCGAAGCTGTCACGGTCCTCCGCGATACCTTGCAACACCCAGATCCTATGGTGCGGGTTACTGCCCTGGCGGCCCTTGGCGGCACCGGCATTTATGCCGAGCGCGCACTTTCAGATTTGTTGGCTGCTCTTGATCAACCGATCGGAGAAATACGTCAAGCTGCTGCAACTGCCCTTGGCAAGATTGCTAGCGACAAACATTGGCCGATAACGCGGCCGTGGGATATCATGGGATATGACTACAAGCCGATTTGGCCCAGACCAATGCGAACGCCTCTGCGCCAATCACTCTACACACGGCTCCATAACAGGATCATCCTATTCACGATCCCTGCCCTGTCCCAGGCTCTAGATGATCCGGAGCCCGAGGTCCGAGCAGCCGTTCTTAGAGCCTTTAGTGCAATCGGACGCGAGGCCGCGTCCGAAATACCACTCATTATTGAAGTAGTTACCGATGAAAATCCGAACGTGCGGCGCGCAGCCATAACGGCACTTGGTAACATTGGAAATTCATCGGATTATATACTGCAAATTTTGATAGATGCATTCTCCGATGCAGATAGTGATGTTCGACTTGCCGCTTCCCGATCAATTACCAAGATGAAGGGTGCTCCCGTTGAGTTACTTATAACAGCCATGGAAAGTCTTGACCCCGGTGTCCGTTACCTAGCTGCCACCACACTAGAAAACATTGGACACGAGGCAACCTTGGCCATTCCTGTGCTTTCCCAAGCATTGCAAGACGAGGACGAAGATGTCCGCCTTGCAGCAACATATGCGCTGGAAGCGATTGAAGGTAGTCTAATTTCTGACTGACGTTGACGGATATTAACGCAGCGAAAGCCTTGGACACGCAGGATGCGAGCGCGGAGCGCGCATGCCTTACACTCAGTCCATGAGTTTCAAAACACAGTTCCCAAAAGCCTCCGTCTTCGGTGTAAAACCAAGCTCTTCACAATCAATCTTAGCTTTATCTAGGGGGGATACTCCACCGGTATGGGCTTGGTCATCGATCGGTCCCTCTTTGCGGACCGACCTTTCATTTTTTTGAAAATCACCAGAACAAGCCTCGTTGCTATTTTCTACACATTCTTTGGCACGGTCCTGTGCCGCCTCAATCTCCCAAGGACTCATTTCTGCTTCGATATATTTTCGAAATTTGATAGCGTCCTCGACTCCGTTGTTGGACGCAAGGGTTGCCCACTTGTACGCTTCTACAGCGTCAATTTCTAACCCCCCCAAACCAAAAGCATGCATCATGGCCAGATTGAATTGGGCTTCGGCATTTCCCTGCAGAGCAGCGAGCGTCCCCCACTTCACTGCCTTTACGTAGCTTTTAGGCGCGCCACGACCGTTGCCATACATAGTGCCGAGCATGGCTTGAGCATTCGCATCTCCTTGCTCAGCAAGCGCAATAAATTCATTAAAAGCGGTATGGTAGTCGCCTCGCTGATAAGCAGTCATACCATCATCAAAGTCGGCACGGGCCAAATCGACACCTTGCAATACCAACACACCGAGAAACGAGGCAATCAAATATTTCATAGGAAAATGCTACGTGCAGCCTGTATATCGATCAACAGAATATATACGAAACTAGCTTTTGATACGATGACCTTCTTCGCAATCGCTTCTAGCAAGACATTATATCATTCCCACCATATAGGCATAGTGCGGCTCTGATAGATCGAACGTGACATCCCAAACTCTAACCGTTGGCCAAAAACCTGTCGCTCTTTGTTTTTTATTGGTACGTTTGCCTTGACTGGAAGAAGCAATTCTTTCACCGATTTCGATGAAAAGACAAATATACCAGACAAACGAGCAGGGTCACGCCTAATCACCACTTTACCGTGCCATTATCTAATTTGGGATCGGTTAGCCAGAATTTCCTTGTGAGGAGGACATTTATGACAGCCACAACTACAATCCCACGCTTAAAAGACACTCGCACCAAGAACCTCGTGTCTTGTCTTGTGGCGGTGGTCTTCTTTTGCGTCAACACGTCTGTCAATGCGCAAGAAGGTCAATGGGTGGACCTCGAACTGGTGCTCGCGATTGATTTATCATCTAGTGTTGATCAAACCGAGTGGGAGCTTCAGGCCATCGGTATAGCAGAAGCATTTCGTAATCCGAGTCTTATCGAAACAATTCAAGCGTCGGCACCGAATGGCATTGCGGTAGCTGTAGTCCAGTGGTCGAGCAACAATTCACAAAGTTTGGCTGTTGACTGGACCCTTGTTACCGACGCAGTGTCGGGCCGCGCCTTATCACGAAAGATAAAACATATGCCACGAATGGTTGGTGGTGGCCAAACAGGCATTTACGGAGCAATCGATTTTTCCATACGTCAATTCAAAAACAGCGCCTACACTAGCTGGAAGAAAGTTATCGATATTTCTGGAGATGGACAGGCGAATTCTGGTTCACGTCCCAGTCAGATACGTGATCAAGCCGTTGCCGAAGGGGTAATAATCAATGGCCTGGCAATCATAAATGAAGAACCGTATGTGGATCGTTATTTTCGCGACAAAGTAATAGGGGGAGCAGGCGCTTTTTTGATGCTTGCTGAAGACTACGATGATTTCGCCACCGCCATTTTAAGAAAATTGATCCGAGAGATCGGCCCCCCCCTAGCCTCACCGATACAGCCTGACCTGCACCTTCCGAATTCCCAACGGCTTGCCAATGTTGCCAAGCCGCATGTCGCGTCGGTTACCTCCAACGTTCGTTTGCCAGAATTGTCGACGCGGAAATGAATCCTACCCCCACCGTGGAGATCAGTTCATTCGCTCATCTCTCCGGAAACAGGAAAGCGTGTTGGCTAACCGTGTTCCGGCCGGCCTCGCATTCGGTTCATTTGGCCGGAGCTTGTTCCGCCTCGATCTCAGCACGTTTTGCTGTTTCCTGGCGGATATAAGCGATAATCTTCAGCGTCTCATCACCGTCAACAGTTCTTCCGAATGCGCCCATTTGGGTATTTGGAATGCCGCCCATAATAATGGAGACCAGATCTGACGTCAGAGCTTTACGAGAATATTTGAATTTTCCCTTGGTAAGTGATGGGCCCTTGGCACCCGCACCACCACCTCCATGACAATATGCACAGCGCCGTGCAAACAGCAGCCTGCCGTATTCGATGGCCTCGGCATCACCCTCAAACTCATTTTCTATGTCGGTATCGCTACCTGTGTTGTGGTCTGCCTTTACCGGTGATAGCGCTATCACGACCAAAATACCAAAGGCCAGGGCAAACGTTCCCAGCGCGGACGTCCACCGAAGTTTCCAACTAGTAGACAAGTTGTGCATTTTCTCATTCGCCTTGTTCAAATTGATTAACCAGTAAGAGTTCTTAATTTTTGTCAATCCGGCGTACGGTATTTCATCGGATCGGGCTTATCCACCGGGGGAAAATAAGGCACACCGTATTTCTCCACGATTGCTTTTATCTCCCCGCTGTCAAGAAGTTGGCGAATCCCGTTATCCACTAACGTTTTTAACTTTGTATCTGCCCCCGGTACTACCATAGCCATATTCCACGTAAAAAGTGGATCTGGCTTGTAATTCGCGATCGGATGAAACTCCGCATCCGCAAAGTCTCTGTGTGCTAAGCCAAGGGCAGGTGACCACACCATAGCGGCGTCAACCTCACCCCGCACCATGCCCTCCAAAACCCGATCGTTTCCTTGATAAATCTCTCGTTCATAACCGTGCATCAGTAGATAGCCGTCCATAGGGGTCGTCCTAGAAACTCCAATCTTTATGCCCTTCAAATCTTCAAACGACTTTGCATTGGCAGCCTGACCCTGAACGACTGGAACAAAGGCAAGCGCCATATAGGGGCGCGTGAAGACGAGATCTTTTTCAGCCAACTCATCGATTTGCCTGTCGTCAACCGCAACGCCAATGAATACGTCGCAAAAACCTTTAGCGATGGAATTGCGCAGCGCTCTACCCAAACCACCGATAGTTCCTGAATTGACCCAAAACTGATCGGAACGATACCCGCCAGAGCGAGCAACGGCCTCAAGAATTTCAATGTCGTAGCCTGGGGGATACCCCTGCGACGAGGAAGGGTAAATATATGGATCAGCGCAGATGCTCAGCACCCCATCTGCCAAAGCATTGTCCGTAGTTTGAGCGCCCGCCGAAGCCATCGTGGTAATAAATGTCAATGCTAACGCGCCGAACAATGTCCTAGTTTTCATTTTGGCTCCAAAAAAAAAGAAGGGGCAGACCAACTGCCTGCCCCTCATCGTG
>CAJWOI010000069.1 GCA_913044255.1 uncultured Alphaproteobacteria bacterium | reverse complement strand
TCTTGGCCATGGTGTGCTCCTTTCTACCAAAGTGATCTCATCAATCACTCGGCATGCCATGGCCGATATCTCGTTGCCAGACTTTTGCAGAACTATCTGTACACGACCCTGTGGGCTCGTTCAAGGCGAGCGGTTTTGGTCTCCATGACATGCTGGGCAATGTGTGGGAATGGACGGAAGATTGCTGGAACGAGAGCTATGCGGGGGCGCCGTCTGATACGAATGTGTGGAAGACCGGCGACTGCAGTAGTCGCGTTCGCCGGGGCGCTTCGTGGAGCAGCACTCCGAGGGTCGTGCGCGCCGCCATCCGCATCAGGTTCGGCACCGTGTACCGGAGCTACGTCAACGGTTTTCGTATTGCCACGAGCAATGGTCGGACCTCTATTTTTCTATGGTGACCACAAGGCTGGCTTCAGTAACACCGACCCCTCGGAGTTTCTGGAAAATAGTTGCAGCTGGTGGTCGAGCCCCATCTATTTCGTCCAATTATATTTTTTCTTACGTTTATTTAACTTTCTAATAGAAAATTTATTCTCTGAAAAAGAAATTTTTACTGGAAGTCCCAACAACTTAGACATTTCCCGTATATTGTTGGTTAATCGCGCACCTCCACTTGTTGTTGTGTAAAAATATTCTGAGCGTCGATTTCTCATCCTTACGGGTCGATGGGACGCATAGCCACAGAAGGTAACTAATAATTCTTCGACGTCAAAAATTTCCTCGGACGTAAAACCCTCGAAAATTAGGATATAACTTTGCGAAATCGCAAAGCGGTTTGGCAGTCGAACTCGGCCGGACCAGGAAACAGTTTGTCCATTTGGCCACTGGCGCAGGGTTAGTCTCAGGTCGATTGTGCCGGAAAGATCCCAATAAGTTCCCATCAATACGTAGGTGCCGTCGACTTTCGGGCTGTTCTTATTGGGTTCGCGGTTATGCAAAATGACCTTGCGCCCGGTCAGCACGCTGGCAAACCGGTCGGTTAGGCCTTCGCTCATACGTTCTTGAATATATTGCGACAACTTAGTCTGACAATTAGTTGATTCGGATTCGAAAGATATTGGACCCAGGTAGAGAATGTTTACGTCGCTGGCAAATTCACTGAACTTCTCGACTGCCTGGGCCACCGCCTGTTCAATTGTAAGTTCGCTCGACGTAGATCGTTGGGCAATCTTGTGGGCCATGGTCTTGGCAATGATTTCGCCGGCGGTTTGTGCCGCCGCACTCACGGCCTTATAGCCGAGCGTTGTAATCCCCGCATCAATTTGCACCACTGGTATGAGCAAAATATCTACAGCGGAATTCTTGGCGACAAACTTCAAAGCATCGGCAAAGTTTCCAGTACGCTCCTGTTGGTTCTCGATAACACTTGCTAATTCCTTGCGACCGATGATCGTCAGCCATTTGGGCCGGATTGACATGAGCGAGCTAAGTAATGCCTCGTCAAATGTTCGGGCAGTTACAAGCGGGACTGGTATCTCCGACTGCTTGCGTGTTGGCCATATGGCAACACGTAACCGGCCAGCGCCACGGTCCGTCCGCCAAGTATCAATTTGCTTCAACAGCTCTACAGCCAACGGACTTATTACCGCTTCGACGCCGTCTGCCCGAGTTCCTGCGCCGGTCGGTGCCGCGAAAAAAAGGCACAGGGCAATAACCAGACAGCACCTTTGAAAGTTGAAAAGGGTCACCATTTATGGCCGCCTTTCGACTGACCCGGAAGCAATTTTGTGTCTGCTATGGGGATGGCGGTGATTTCTACTTTGCCGTTGCTCGCATCACGCGGATGCAGGGGTATTTTCAGTCTTTCTTCACCCCACCCGATGGTTGTCAGCCGGTTGCTTGCCGCCCCGTGTTTCAGCATCAGGCAGCTCTTGACTGTGGCGGCCCTAGCTTGATAAAGGCGCTTGTTGTAATCCACCGGGCCGCTAGCATCGGTATGACCTGCAATGATAAATCCGTACTTTGCTAGCGAAGGGTGCGAGATGGCACCGCCTAGTTCGTCGAGCTGATGTTTAGCGATTTCACTGAGTTCGGATGAACCGCTGCGAAACGTGACGTAATGGTCGATCGATCGCTGCGGGACTGTTTGTCCGAAATTCTCCGTCTCGGGCCTAAGTTCTTGCAAGACCTCATTGAGGTTTCGATAAGTGCCAGCATGGCCTGTGCTTATCGAAATGAGTATAGAGGCAGTTAACAGGGCCGCGGCTAACAGATGCCCCAATGAATCGCTAACCTGGTTCAGTGGCTTCGTTTCGTACATCGCCAAAACCTTGACGGCCCTGGCGGTGCACCGTCGCGGCCAGGGCTGAATTTTCTTACCATTCATTTTAGTCGATTTTGCGGTTCTTCTGCTTCGTTATTTTTGTGATGGTGTACTCATTGCCCGAGAATGATACTCGCCCCTTTAGGTCTATGTGCACTAGCATCTTGTTCAGATTGCGATCCAGTTTGGCGCTACCAATATGTGATTCATACCAGATCTCTTGGCGTCGGCGGCTTGTGTAAACTGGGCGGTGGTTCTTGTAGCCGCTGAAAACCAACAGATATTCCTCAATATCCATCATGTCGTCCGGCGTGAAACGTTCGAAGACGAGAAAATACTGACTAGCCACGCCGTTGGATTTTTTGTCCTCTGACCCAGAATTTTGAGCCGACAACAAATCATCCAGCTTTTCTGCCAGGATAGCGCCAACATCCTGGGCCAATATTTTTGCGTTTTTGCCAACCGTCTCGAGCATGCACTCTCTGGTGCAGTCCTCTGGTGCGGTCCAGGTGCTAGGGCTCTCGACCTCAAAATTGCCAAGCCTCTGACCGCTTTGAACCTTTAGGAGGCGCCCCGTGACACGTGCCTTGATTTTGGTTGTGTAGGACGTTTTCTTCGCACTGGCAAATATTGATGTGATTACCAGAACATCAATCGGTGGCCGCGTTTGACCCTTGGCAATATCGATAATTTCTGCATCGTTACGCCGGACACGTCCTTGTACATATTCTCCTAAGGTTATCGCCGTTTCATCAAAAACATCGAAGCCCTGATCGCTAATTTCATTAGAGATGGCATCCAAGACGCGTTTGAATATCCGACTATCCCGCGGGATGGTGTCTTTGTCGTAATCCTCGCCGACAATTAGAAGATTAGGCATGTCACCAGCAAATCCAGTATCTGGCAATGCTACGCAGAAAATCGCAAGGATGCTAACAATGCTTAGAACGGAGAAGATTTTCATTGCTCGACTCCTTCTTCAATTATTGCATGAGTGCGTAAATTGCGATATGCGTGGTCTAGGTAACTACTTCGATGGCCCCAATCCATTTTTTTGATACGGATCCTAGCTGCGGGGGTTTACATAACACCACCGAATTAAATGTAGCCCACCGCTTTCTGTCCCTAATAGTCAGTAATCCTATTCTAAAAACCATACCTCACCATACCTCAAATGCAGTCTTTCGTCCCCGAATAATTTGCCCCATGGCGTCGGGGGTTTTCCTAGCGTGAGTGGCCAACCAATCTTTATTGGGACCAGATTTTGAAAATTGTTTCGTTATATTCTGAATTAAGGTAAACAATGTCTCCGGAAAGTAAAATGTTGGATCGAAAACCTGATCAACAGAAGCGATACCGCAGGAGTCTTTGACTCTAGAAAATTTCACATTAGTAAATTCATCCATTTCGTCTGCCAACCGGAGGGTTACCGCAACTGCATGGCAAACGGTTTTTTGAGGTCCTTTTATTTTTTCGAATTTCTTGAATAACCGCACATCAAGCCCGATATTAAAAGTTGCTTCTGGCAGGGTAAGTTCTCTTTCTGCATCCGAAAATGTAGCCTTAATTTTTCCCTCAATTACGTTTCGTCCAGTAGCTGAAGGGATTAATCCAATAGCTGAAGGGATCAGTGGACCATCCGCTCGGGCAACAAATTCCGCTTCCATTATCTGTGCGACTTGCATTTTAAAATTGTTCAATTTTAGCCTTTTCGTCATGATATCCGATACATTTTCGCTTAATATTATTTCGGTTATTTGTGTATATTTAGATGGCAGAATTGCCAAATTTACCGATTTTGTTTGCTGGTACATAATGTCAAAGAAATTGATCCCTAAACTATCGGAACCTAAAATATTTTTGATAATATCAAATTTTTCGTTATCATTAGCAGGTGCATCTAGGTGCGTTGTATACCGAATGATAATAGGCACGCTCTTAATCATTTTTCCACTGTAAAATTCGTAAAACATCAAACTACCAAAGATCCTAAAAACATGCTGAAATGTTTCTCTCTTATTGACAATATCCTTGGTGACTCCGAGAATCTCACTGGTAATTCCGACTGCCATGATTATACCTTCGACTTCGTCTTCGATCATATTTAAGTCGATGTGTATATTGTCGAAATTCTTACTTGCTAATCGATCGCGAGCCATTTCGTCTATATTGCCCCCCCACGCTTTGCAATCGTTTTGAGGATTGCATAATAATCGACTGGAGAAAGGATACAGCTGATCTCGATCTACCCAGGTGCCGGTAAATCCCACACCACCCCAATAGACATTAAACTTATCTGCGCTAGCGGATTCGGTATGTATCAAACACAGAAATAAAAGAAATACCGGCAGTACCGGAAACAATCTAGAATAAGATCTAGACCAAGTTCTTCTTGTCATCAGTCATAGTCTCCATGGTCATGCGACAAATCAGCAGTTTATGACCCAGCAACAATTTAATTCAAAAATAACTTATAGTTTTTCTTCATAAACCTTTCAAAACGAATCAAACAGTTTGAAAGGTCCATAAACTGTGAGTTTTCTCTGTATCCCATGAAAAATTGGCGTTTGTTTTCAACTACCACAAAACAGTTCTCTATCATCACTTCTTCCGGTGAATCGGGATATCTAAAGAGATCAGCTTTCTCGTATGCTTGATCTATCTCTTCTAACTTCCCCTCCTCCAGGTTGATCATATTTACAATTCCATGACGGCTTTCGTATTGACTTGAGACACCGCGTATGCTCGCTGTTCGGCATTCACCTGTCGTTTGTCCATTGAACTCGTACTCGTAGCATACCAGGCCCGCGCTTTTTAGATCAAAGCTGAAAAGCCCTACAAAATTTTCCCCAAAGTAATGGTGGGTAATTTCGTATCGTGGCTCGCCTAGCGTATTTCTACATTGTATGAAGGCTTCAAATTCCGCATGCGTTTCGCGTTCCATTTCGAAACAAGTGGCCATGCCCGGCAGGGGAGCCATGCCGAGTAAGCAACAAAACAAGATGAGAAGAATTTTCAAAAATCTTCTTTCGCCTTACTTTTCTTTCGATAGCCTGTTGCCTTCTTTATTTTTGATTTGGATGCATCGTCAGTGTTGGATGCACCATCAGTGTTATCGGAGCTGGGTTTAATCTCAGTCTCTTCTTTTTGAGACACAGGCGCCTCTCCTCGTTCAACTTCCTTTTTAGTGGTTGCCGCCGCATTTCCTGCAGCTTTGGCAAGACTGGGTTTCCATCCCATTTCTACAATTATGACCTTTTCCTCAGTATCTAGACACTCTTCCAGTTTTATAATGCCAGATAAAACCGCATTTGTGTTGCTACGCATCACGTCAATTGTGGCTTCAAGCTCTTTTACTTTTCCAGATGTATTGCCTTGTTCATCTGTAATTTCTTCCTGCTCCATTATATCCGCAGTAACGGTTTCCGAGTGCAAGCTTTCCTTCATCCATTCTGCGAACGCCCTCTTTGCTCTCATTTGAGCTTTCCGGCGAGCTTTGTTGATCAGACTTCGTTTTGGAACTAAAAACGTGCCTTCACCATACATGAAGAGGGCTTTAACAGTGCCGTCGTCGTTCCACTTTGGTACGACTCCTTCTATCGCATCCATGTATTCGTCACAACTTCCTGCCATCACGGCAGGGCTTACAAACATAATGGCACACGCCAATACGCCTGCGCTCAGATACCGATTACCAATCATCTTTGACCTCTTCCTTTGCTTTATTGAATTGTCTATCAGCTCGCTTCGACACTTCTTTTGGAGACTTTTGCGCAGACGCGTTGCCAAAACCGCTCTCCCCATCGATCACTCCACCGCCAAGTTTCTTTGCTACTGATAAGCCGATTTCAACTCCTGCCTGCTTGCCAAACTTAGATTCTGGGTTAGGCGACTTAAACTTACGCTTTCTAAACACGATACGTTTGCTGTACATGATGTTGGTAGTTGCTACATCAATCACTTTGATTGATACCTCTGAATCGAAAACAGAACGTTTTATGGTTGTGTTACCTACTGTTCGTGTTTCAAAGTTTTTGTTGTAGGAGGTAATCTCGGTGATAAACATAAGATCTGCACCCACCGTATTACCAACCCTAGCCAATTCCGCCACGGGGCTATTGCCCGACGAAAGCAGCCGCAACTCATTAACTTGGTCCTTCAAGAACCGACGATCTAACACAGTCAATTTTTTGGACCGGTTGATAACCTCGACGATATTATCCTGAAGGCTACCTCTAAACGCATTAAGACTTTTGGTTCGACCAGACAACGCAGATGATATTTTTGGATGGAGTACAATAATTGTACTTTTTGTCGGATCAATCACTGATTCGAATTTTGGTAATTTCACGCGTAAAAAAACTGAAATCCCTTCGTCAGATTTGCCCTTGCGAATATATTCGTATGACTGGATCAAACCTTTCGTTTTGGAACTCATTTCGGTTTGTGTGGACGATGTTTCCACCGCCACTCCGACAGAAGCGCCGCTTGAATTCGACACTTCAGACGTCTCTGTAAGTTCGGAAGATTTTATATTTGCGGCAAATTGTTCACCGAAAATCTGAGCTACGGCGCTACGAAGTGCATCATTGGTAGCATTCCTTAGGTTCGTGCCGCTCCCTTCGACTTCGACAATTACAATACGGATACTTGAACCCGCTTTCCCATTATCTCCCTTGTCTGTTGTCCTCTCGGACGAAGAAGATGTGTTCCTCTTGGTCTTTTTTTGTTTGGAAGCAGTGCTTTGTGTGCTGGTGGCAGTGGTTTCGCTAGGCCTCACCGCATTTTCTTTGCTTGCTTTCACGTTTCCTGCAGCTTTGGAAAGACTGGGCTTCCAGCCCAGCGTAACCAGCACAAATTTCTGACTGGTATCGACGCACTCATCCAACTTTACGATACCCGACAAAACTGCTTTTGTATTGCTACGCATCGCGTCAATTTGGGTTTCAAGCTCTATTACTTTTCCAGATGTATTGCCTTGTTCATCTGTAATTTCTTCCTGCTCCATCCATTCCGAAACAATGGTTTCCGACTGTAAATTTTCGTTCATCCATTCAGACCACGCCCGCTTAGCCCTTAATTCCGCCTTCCGGCGAGCTTTGCTGATCAAGCTTCTTTTTGGCGTTAGGAAAGTGCCTTCACCAAATATAACAAAGGCTCTGATAGTGCCGTCATCATTGAACCTCGGGACTACGCCTTCAACTGCCTCTGCGTCTTTTAGGTATTCATCACAACTCGCTAATGCAGCTCCATTGGCTGAATAAACGATGCAAAATGCAACCGCTATTATCGAGCAAAGGCTAATTTTTTCGAGGATTCTAGATCTCATGTGCGCAACCGCGTCAAATCATATAAGTAGGTGCAAAATCTGAAGAGGTTTTTGATATCCAATTTCCGTTCCATTATCAATAGACACTCAATAAACAGTGTCTAAATAACCTAACAATTGGTTTGCCAGGAATTGTGATAATTCCTGGCAAACCAACTATTCTACATATCAAATGATGTGGATTTAACCCATTTCTGACATTGCGTCCGCTAAACCACTTGTGTCGGGTACGGCTATATCTTGTTCACGTGCTATCGTTTCAAGCGTTTGACCAACCTCAACCGACTTCTGAACGAAGCTAATCGCTTTTGGTGCCAACTCCGGAATGGTTGTCGCCGCGTCAACCGCGTCTATTCCGTCCATAACACCTGGCGTTCCAGCTCCAGCTGCGGAACTTGCGGCCTTAGCAATCTTCACTGCCCCTTTAATCGCCAAAAACAACGCTGGCACATATTTTGCCATTCCTTCCGCTATTTTTGCCTTTTGCTCAGCTGATAGTACTTCCGCTTCCACTATTTTTGCGTTTATGACTTGTACTGTTTCAGCCGAATTTTTTTCAAATTCCTCTAAGTCACCACCTCCCAGAGAATCGCCTTTATCCTCAATGTTTTTTGCTTGAGCACGCATCAGAGCCGCTTCCTGTTTAAGTCCTAAGGCCTCTGCTAGATCTGCCAGTACATAACCAACAGTAACGGCTGCTTTTGCAATCGTCGCTAATCCACCGGCAAAATCTTTTACGATCGTGGCCCAGTCACCGCCACCGCCTGAGTCCCCGTCCCCCAACAGATCCTCATGACTGAACCCCCTTGCATTAGAGGGTAGGAATGCGTTGAAGGCAATTAGAGCAGAACCTAAAACGAAGCTCTGGGCGAACCTACGTCTACCCAAATGAACAGGTTGCAAATTCTCTTTCCTATTATCATATCTCAACATGTTTTCCTCCTTGTGGGTTTATTGCTGCACCGATTAGAAACAATTATCTAAAGTCAAATTTTTACGTTATCTGAGCCCTTGCTCCTGCATTTGTGATATCACTATGTCCAATGCCTTTTTTGCAGCTTTATTCGCGGCAGCGGTTTCTAAAACACCTGGGTCATCTCCAACCACCGAAATAATCTTTTTCTTCACTGACGCCACCGTTTTCGCCCGGCCATCCGACAGCTGCCAAACTTTGAAACTAACCTTTGCAGTAACTTTTAATTGTCCGGTTCTTGTGTCATCCCTGGGAGCGCTAATGTCTACAGACCCAATTCCCAGAAACTCCCACCCGGCGTCGATAGCGGCGTTTTTATAACCTTTTTTTACTCTCGTTGGTAAGCCTCCACTGGCTCTAAATCCACCTTCTTCCGCCAACTCATCAAGCAATGGAACATCGTCGAGATCCTCGACCTCCATTGCCACATAACCGGCCTCGTTCAACTGTTCGTTAATAGCGTATCCGAGATCTTCGGAAATTTCGATTTCAACCGCATATTCAACCTTATCCCTTTTTCTAGTAGAACTTCCACCAGATTTTTCAGCTGATAAGGATTTGCTTTCAAGTGAATCGACCGAACCGGAATCGGTGGAAGAGCTTTCTTCTTTTAATACGGCATTTTCACTTGTTTCACGAACATCTGTGCGTTTTGTATCGTATGCTGTTCGAGATGTTTCCACCCTGGCTACAAACAATACACCAAAGTCACTTGCCTCAAAGGTTTCTTGCATCCCAGCAGCCGAGTTGTCGACGAACATTCGTTTAACTTCACCTCGATCAAATGTAACCGACATCAAAACGCAGTATTTTTTTCTTACAGTATCATCTTTTTCTCTTTGTATACTGAAGTCAGAGATCAAATCATCCAGTGCTTCCATGAATTTGTTTTTATGTTTTTTGTAAAAAGATTTCTCCGATGACGTAAAGCCCGCTGATTTATTTCCTTTAAATTTTTTCCATGCCGCTTCCTTAGCAAAGCGCTCAGCCTTATCCATAATAGTGGGAGTAAGTTGCGTATAGCGTTCACAGCCCATGGCTGACACGGTAACTTCGTTTGCCTGAGCATCATTATTGTCAAAAACGAGCGCTGTAATAAATAGCGCTAAAATAGGAATTATGATAACTGGGTACCGCATTTCAAGGCTCCATGTGTTATTTAAAGAACACCACTACCAACCTCAGCAATCCGTTATGTTTGCAAGCTCGGAGCGCTGCAAAGCCTCACACACGTGCAAAATTCCGCTTCCATACTCCGGAGTGTCTCACGATTCTCGCTCAAAGTAAACTAGTGGTATTATCCGGTACGCAAGGCCATCATTTACGCACCTTATAGCAGCCAACATACTTATATATTTTTATGAAAATTTTGACATGGCCGCCGAAGCATAACTTTTTGGGAGGTGCAAGCCGCGCGTTTAAACCGAAAAACACTCCTCCTCGAATACGGCGACGGCGTCTTCTATGCGCAGTGTGAGTTGATTGACCCCGATGAAATTGAACCCTATTTCCAGCCATACATCGATTTCGGCAACGCTCTTGATGATAAGGCGAGGGAGGGTAATAAACTCTAGCCTTCTGCACCTCGTGCGTTATGTCGTGGCGGAAGGCCACTAGTGATGATGAAGATGAATAATTCACACCTGGTGCCGTTCGCGATGCTTCTATTCGCGGCTGCGATATACTCCATGACTTTTTCACTAAATCGGATCGCCAT
>CAJWOI010000068.1 GCA_913044255.1 uncultured Alphaproteobacteria bacterium | reverse complement strand
TGATCGAGGCAGTTCTGCTGATCGGCTGGACGGTTGGCGGCGGGCTGGACTTGGTCGACCGCACTTGGCGCGCTTCTGGCCTTCCGCCGCTGGCCATCGGTGTCGGGGTAATCGTTGCAACGCTTCTGCTGATGCAGTTGTTGGGCCTTCCCCTACTTGCCTACCGACTGTTTGTGATCGAGCAGCGGTTCGGCTTTAACCGTGTCACCGCGCCACTTTTCGCCTCGGATGCGGTTAAGAAGGCGGCATTGCTGATCATCGTTGCATCGCCGCTGGCCGCCTTGGCCGTGTGGGTGATGGAAAACGGCGGCAGCCTGTGGTGGCTTTATCTCTGGGTTCTTTGGATGGGATCCTTCGTGGTGAAATCATGGGCCTACCCGATGATAGTCGCCCCGTTGTTCAATCGCTTCACGTCATTGCGGGATGAGAAACTGGAAAGGCAGATCGCCGGCCTTCTCAACAGGTGCGGTTTGCTTCTCGATAAAATTCAGGTCATGGACGGGTCGCGGCGTTCCTCCCATGGCAACGCCTACTTCACCGGCATCGGCAGCGGCAAGCGCATCGTGCTTCTCGATACCTTGGTCGAGGTTCTGGATGCCGACGAGATCAATGCCGTGTTGGCGCACGAGGTCGGTCACTTCAAGCGCCGCCATTTGCAAAAGTTCCTGGCGGTTGTCGCCGTAGCCATGCTGACCGGTCTTGCCTTGCTCGCTTGGCTGATTGGCGAACCGGGGTTTTACGGCGGCCTCGGCATATCGCGGCCATCGCCCCAAATGGCACTTGCATTGTCCATACTTTTGTTGCCGATTGTCGGCGTTTTCGTGAAACCGCTCGCAATGGCCGTTTCACGCCGGATGGAGTTCGAAGCCGACGACTTTGCCGCCTCCCACGCCGATCCACGGGCACTGATTCGGGCGCTCTCGAAACTAGATCAAAGAAACGCCCGTATGCTTACCTCGGATCCGCTCTATTCGGCTTTCCATCATTCCCATCCGTCATTGCTGGCGCGTGAGGAACGGCTGAGTAAAGTCGCAAACCCTTGACAACATGAATATCGCGGTGGCGCGTTTGATCTTGGCCGAACTAGCCGGATCGTCCTTTCAAATTCCAGCGGCAGAACGCTAGCCTTTGGTCGCGCACATCTTTCCGGAACGGGCCCTCCTGGCGAGGTCGGCCACAGTGTCGTCACGGGACACAAAGATACCCACTTCCGGCTTCTAAAGGAGCTGGATCTTGATGACAGCATCAGGGTCCAGAAAGCGGACGCTACCTACGTCGAATTTGTTGTCATTAGTACCGACGTGTTCGACGCGAGATCACCGCATCTTACAGAAGTAGAAGACCAGAAGATCTTGACACTCGTGACGTGTTATCCATTCGATGCATTATAGAACGGCTATAAGCCTAGCAATGAAAGGTGTTTAGTGGCCTGTTGTCCGGTTAGGCGGTTTTTGCTCAAAAAACCTTATTATACCCTTATTAGAATGGAAAAGGACTCAGCTACTTCCAGCTAAGTCCTTGAAAGAATGGAGGGCGATGGGGGACTCGAACCCCCGACCCGCTGATTAAGAGTCAGCTGCTCTGCCAACTGAGCTAATCGCCCTGAGCTCCTATATTCTAGTCGAACTTGGCACTATCGAGCCAACCAAAAACCTGCCGAGGATCACTTCTATGGTATTCCCGCCGCCTCTGATGCACACGATGCCGCACATGCTCCGACCGACCCTAGTACCTCAAAGCAAAAAGCGACGACAAGAAACAACCATAATAATGCTCACTTCAACAATCTCGGAGGAATTTCTATGCGGAGCTCAACACATGAATTACGCGGCTGGCAATTAATGGTTTTGTTTTGGCTGCATATGCCTTCATGTGTTCCGATGAAGCATGGGCCATTAGATGTGGCAAACTTTTCCATTTTTCAATTACCACAAACGTGTCTTCTCCGAACTTAGTTTGGAATGGTCCTACATTCTCTACATCCACAGTAGCGCCGTATTCAATGCAGCCATCCTCTGCTCGCACTGCCTTTGTGTTAGAGTTGAAGGCTCCTAGAATCTCCTGACGCATACCTGGTTTGGAAGTAATCACAGCTACCACATGAATCATCGACATGACCAAATTCCTTACTTCGACATTATTTAAACTTATGGATCGAGCTCATCCGATATTAATTTTGAGCAAACTGCCTTTTTATATAGTCGGCCACCTCTCGGGTAGCCTGCATACCTTGAGGGATAGCCTTCGTCAGAGACAGAAACGCATGGATCTGTCCAGGATATTCATGGACGGTCACATCGACTCCGAAAGAATTTAAACGTTCCCCATATAACCTCCCGTCATCTCTCAGAGGATCAAATCCCCCAAAAATAATTAGTGCCGGTGGTTGTCCCAACAAAGTTTCCGCACGCAACGGTGAAACACGTAAATCTTCTTTGTCTTCATCCCCATTGAGATATTGTTGGAGATACCAATCAAGACGTTCACGTGGAATAAATTCATCTTGCGCCCGTTCCGTATGAGACAAAGTATCAAAAACCATGTTAGTGGCAGGATAAAGCAGAATTTGAAATGTTGGTATTTCGACACCTATGCCGACCATCTGTTGACAAACTACCGCCGCCAAATTTCCGCCAGCTGAGTCTCCAGCGACACCCACACGGGTCGGGTCGGCGCCAATCTCACCCCCGTGGGTGCGAAGCCACTGATAAGCCGTGCAACAATCATCCACCGCAGCAGGAAATTTGTGTTCGGGAGCCAGACGATAATCTACGGCCATTACCATAGCGCCTGACCACAGCGCAAGACGCATACATAAAGAATCATGCGTCTCTAAATCACCTTGCACCCACCCTCCACCATGAAAATAGGCAAGCACAGGCAATGCTCCAGATTCAGGGAGACTCGAAGCGTAGAGCCGAGCCGGAATCGCCCCTGATTGTGCTGGAATTATCAGATCTTCTTTTCGTGCCAACGTCGGGGCTGGTTCATCCAACATCTGTACCGCCCGCGCAAGCTGTTGACGAAGTTCTATGAGTGGCGGGAAGTAACCGGGCACACGAATAGTTTTTATGAACTCTGCCACCAGTTGTGCCTTGCGGTCCATCACCCTTTGGCCCAGCCGAAACCTTGATGCACCCAAAAATTCTCGTGCCTGGGACTCATCCATCAAGGCTTGTTCCAAATTAACTTTTGGGATCAATGCACCCACGTAACTACCCCTCCACCCACCCGCCCATTCCGGGTAGGTCCCAAATTTAGTTGTGTTGCTGTAGCAACTTTTGCTTCCCCAAAACCAGCCTCCAACAGAAAAGCTTATACTTTATGTGATCTCAGCCTTAGGGCTAAGCGGCGTCTATACCTGGCGTTCGCGTGAGTCTCTCATCTCGATGAACGAAGATACACATCAACAATCCTAATGAAAAAAGCACCGTCATCATGGCCGTACCCCCATAGGATATCAATGGAAGCGGAATACCGACAACGGGTATCAGCCCGGTAACCATGGCGATGTTAATGAAGACGTACAAAAATAACGTGGTCGTCAAACCAATTCCTAACAAACGTCCAAAGTGATTCCGAGAACGGAGTGAAATTGCAAATCCGTATGCAAACAAAAAAAGATAGAGCAGAAGTAGCACTAAGGCCCCCACCAACCCTAATTCTTCGGCCAACATCGTAAATATAAAATCCGTTTGGTGCTCCGGTAAAAAATTTAGGTGGCTTTGCGTGCCATGCATAAACCCGCGTCCGAACAAGCCGCCCGACCCCAATGCAATCTTAGATTGCAAAATATGATATCCGGCACCTAGTGGATCAGCCTCCGGATTGAGAAAAGTAAGAATTCGTTCTCTTTGGTAGCCTTGTAGAAATTGCCAAGCTATCGGTACGGCCGAAACAGCGATCGCCCCACCAATTAAGAAGTAACGTATTGCAACGCCCGAGACGAAAAATACCGCACCAGCTCCGACTACCAACATAACTGCGGTGCCAAGATCCGGTTGCCGCAACACCAAGCCTATTGGAGCCAACACCATCAACACTGGAATTACAAGCAAGATCGGACGCCTTGCGTCATCCAGGGCGGTGCTATGAAAATACCGCGCTAGAGCCATAACCAAGGCTATTTTCATCAGCTCAGACGGTTGTAGTTGAAACCATCCAAGATAGATCCATCGCTGCGCCCCCATGCCTATGAAGCCAAAAGTTTCTACTGCAACCAACGTGGAAAGTGCCAGCGCATAGATCAGGTAAGCCGATTGCATCCAAATTCGGATATCAACGACGGCTATCACCAACACCAGGACCAAGCCTACCATAAACCGAAAAATCTGGCGAGAGGCCCATGGCTCCATATTCCCGTCAGCGGCCGAGTACAACATCCCGAAGCCAATGCACGCAATTACTGCCGTTAGGATGACCAAGCCCCGGCTGACACGACCCAACTTGTCAACCAATGACATCTCCGATGTTTTAGGTCCAAGTCGGGCCTCCGTCATGACTCAAACCTTCCTTGTCTCACCGGGCGGCATATTATTTAGTGACGAAAGCGTCGAAAGAGGGTCCAATCTCTGCACTTCAAGCAAAATATCATGCGCCATCGGCGCTGCTGAACGTGATCCGCTTCCTCCATGCTCAACGATTACTGCTACGGCGTACCGTGGGGATGAAACGGGCGCATATCCAACAAACAACGCGTGGTCACGTTGGTCCCACGGGCGGTCCTTATTTTTGACAATGCCAGACTTTCTTTCACTATCTGTGATCCCCCGCACCTGGCTAGTCCCAGTTTTACCACCCATAGCAAAACGAGTTTCCTCAATACGGGCTGAATAAGCAGTTCCCTTAACGTGATTAACAACCTGTCCCATGCCACGCCTGACAATGGATAGCGTCTCAGGCGACAAACCAATCTCTTTTGCTTCGATCACCGGACGAATTCCCCGCCTCGGCCCGTCTCCCACTGACCATGTCAAATGTGGGATCACCGCTGTGCCACCGTTAACCAGACGCGCAGTCATCAACGCTAATTGCAACGGTGTTGTCAGAAGATATCCTTGACCGATAGCGGTGTTTAGAGTTTCACCTTTTTGCCAGACGTCATCGTAAACGGCACGCTTCCAATCTGGCGTAGGTACCAAACCATCTTGTTCGCCCGGAAGATCAAAGCCCGATATTTCACCAAGCCCAAGACGATGGGCCATTTCGGCAATACGTTCAACACCAATTTTGAGTGCTAAATCATAAAAATACACATCACAAGATTGGGCGATAGCTGGTACCATAGTTAAAGTTCCATGCCCGCCACGTCGCCAACAATGAAATGTTCGGTCGCCCAGTTCAACATGGCCGAAACATGTGACTCGATGGCCAGATCCGACTAACCCTGCCTCTAACGCTGCGACCGCAACCACCAGCTTAAACACGGAACCTGGCGGATACTGACCCGAAATGGCCTTGTTGATCAGGGGTGCACGACGATTACCCACCAGTTCGCCCCACTGACGATGGGTCAAACCTTGAATGAAGGCATTTGGGTCAAAACTCGGGGTCGATGCGATCGCAACGCAAGCACCTGTCGCGACATCCAATACCGCCGCCGAGGCACTTTCCGCACCCAGTCTTGTGGCGACATATTCTTGCAAATCTGCATCAATAGTCAGTGTAACATCATTCCCCGGGCTTCCCTCCTCACGGTCAAGCTCTCGGATAACTCGCCCATGAGCATTCACCTCTACCTGAACATTGCCGGCCCGCCCCCGAAGAGACAGATCATGCATCTTTTCAACTCCGTTTTTCCCGACTCGAAAACCCGGCAATTCCAGTAACGGGTCACTAGTGATTTCCTCCACCGAAGCCGAGCCTACATAACCAATTACATGGGCAAAGGAAGCCCCCAAAGGATACTGACGAACTTCGCCCGATTCGATCGACACACCAGGCAAATCAGGAGCATCGAATTCAATTTTAGCGACCTGAGACCAGGAAAGATGCTCACGAACAATAATCGGAATGAACGGCCGGCCATACTCCACCTTATTCAAAATCCGAGTGTGTTCAGACATGTCCAAAGGTACAGTTTCCGACAAGATGCGCAAAAGTTCCTGAATATTCCCTGCCTGCTCCGGCACCAAGATGAGTCGATAATTCTGTTTGTTCCGGGCGATTAACCTTCCAACCCTGTCAAAAATTCGGCCCCTAGGAGGAGCTAACAATCGAAGGTTAATCCGATTCTCATCCGCCTTGGTACGATATTTCTGACGTTTCAGGATTTGTAGATTATAGAGTTGAACGCCAACAACAGAGATCAATGCTAATTTAATGCCAGCAAGCACGGCGACACGCCGAGTAAACTTTCTGCTTCGCACGAGTTCATATTGCTGCATGCCAACTTAACTCAAATAGTACGTGTCAGTACCCTCAAAATGGATTGAAATATCCGAGTTAACAATGGATAGAGCGCAATCGTAAGAAAAAGCTGCAACGAAACGGGAAATGCCGGTGGAAGTAAAAAACTATAAATAGCGACTGCCGTGTAACTACATAAGGAAATCATGGTTATCAACAATGCGAACGAAAACCACAGAACCAAGAATGTTTTGCCATGAAAAAACGGCCTTTGATAATGCACGGCAGCGTGTATACCCACAAACATGGCAGCCGATAAGCCAATCGGAGTCCCAACCAAGACATCCTGAAGTAAACCGATCAAAAAATGGCCGATGGCCGGAGTCAAATCCGGACGATGAACAACCCAGAAATATACAGAAACGAGGGGTAGGAGCGGCATAACGAGACTTAGGCCGGGCACACCGTAAGGTATCGCACATAATATGACTAAGACAAACGTGACTAACAACGGCACGGTGCCACACAAAGCCGACTCTAGCCACCGCCACATTTCTTCAGTCTCTGTCTTCATTGGGTTGTGTCTATTGGCGCCGAACCAGGTTGCCCGCCCTCGGTGAGCGTATTACCCGTTCCCTCTGAACCGCCAGACAAAACTGGTGTGAACTTCCGCGCTTCCCAATCAACAACCGTAACGTATTCTAGGCGGTCAAAGTCGACAAATGACTGCACTTGCACTTCACCTTTTTGCAAACTAGACACTCGCCCTATGGGCAATCCGGACCGAAGTTGTCCACTGTGGCCGGAAGTCGTAACCCTCATTCCGACGTCGATGCGTGCCTTCGGAGACAATAACTCCAGGTGCATCGTATCGGAATTATCTCCGGCTAGTATTGCACGATAACCGTCAACACCTAACACTACCGGAATACGTGAATTTAAATCCGTTAATAATAAGACTCTCGCAGACCGCTGACCGACCTCTACAACACGACCCACCATTCCATTGCCATTTACCACCGCCCGACCTTTTTCCACTCCATCATGGGCCCCAGCATTGAGCATTAGTGTACGGACAAAAGCACTTCCTGAGCCACCAACTACACGAGCTGATATATAACTTGCCAATGGTTCAGGACGGTAGCTCATCAGAGCCCGGAGCCCAGCATTTTCCCGCTCAAGTTTATGTGCGACCACCTGCCAACGCTGAAGTCGAGAATTTGCTTCCTGCAACTGTATGTTTTGCTCATGTAGTGCGACAAGATGACCCATCTCGCTCGCTACTTTGCCAACTGATTGAACGGGATGAGAAAGCACCGACATAACCGGAACAAAGATATCTGAAATATCTGCACGAAGACGCTCAATCATGAACATCTCGGTCCGACTAAATACCATCAATGCGAATGCCGTAGCCAGTAACAACGCAAGTCCAAAACGATGCGCATGTGCCCGGATAGGCAACGCAACTCTCAACATAGATTTTTGTCCCGACCGTATCATAAATGCAGTTAACTTACTCGGCTAAGCTTGCTTCCAATCACGATTCATCTAACGCCACCAAATCCCTATTAATAATTAATAAGCTGATTGCAAAACATCTCGCAACCTATGCATTTCCTCCAGCGTACGTCCCGTACCTAGCACCACACACGTCAACGGCTCCTCTGCGATTGATACTGGCAAGCCCGTGGCATGACGCAGCACAAGATCAAGATTATTTAACTGCGCTCCCCCACCGGTCAACATGATCCCCTTCTCAACAATATCCGCTGCTAATTCTGGAGCTGTGTTTTCCAAAGCACCCTTAACGGCCTCAATGATGGCACCGACAGGTTCAGCCAGGCTTTCCGCAACTTGCCGTTCATTGACAACAATTTCTTTGGGTACACCGTTCATCAAATCTCGGCCTTTGATTTCCATTTCCCGACCATTACCATCTTCCGGAGGACAAGCACTCCCAATGCTGTTTTTAATTCTCTCTGCTGAACTCTCCCCAAGGAGCAGATTATGATTACGGCGAATATATGCGATGATCGCTTCATCCATTTTATCACCGCCGATTCGAATTGAGCGCGCATAAACGATCCCACCGAGGGACAAAACGGCTACCTCAGTAGTTCCGCCCCCCACGTCAACTACCATGGAACCGGTAGCCTCAGTGACTGGCAAACCGGCCCCGATAGCGGCAGCCATAGGCTCCTCTATAAGGAAAACCCTTCGTGCCCCCGCACTTTCGGCAGATTCCTGAATAGCCCTACGTTCGACTGCCGTAGAACCGGAGGGAACACAAACTACCATTTGAGGACTCGCAAAACTTCGTCTGTGATGGACTTTACTAATGAAGTGCTTGATCATTTCCTCGGCTATCTCAAAGTCGGCAATTACCCCGTCCCGAAGCGGTCGGATCGCCTCTATATGCCCTGGTGTACGACCCAACATGTCCTTCGCTTCTTGACCCACCGCCAATACTTTTTTACGGCCTCTATTATCAATAATTGCAACCACAGAGGGCTCATTCAGTACAACACCCCGGCTTTTCACATACACCAAGGTATTAGCAGTACCAAGATCGATCGCCATGTCGTCAGACATCATACCAAGCAAACGTGAAAACATTTTGCTATCTACACCTTAATCAAAGTTCATTCTTCCATAATCCATGCCAGACAAATCTAAAACCAATGGCACCACAGGCATGGTGGGCCACACGGTTTATTTTACCGAGTGCGCCATGGTTCAGGCTGAAAGTGCAGCCGGCGCTGTCTTTTCCCGTTTGACAAGCAATTTATTAAGCGCATTAACATACGCCCGCGCGCTCGCGACCATCGTATCTGTATCCGCGCCCTGGCCATTTACCGATCGACCGTTCTCTTCTAAACGGACGACAACCTCGGCCTGTGCGTCAGTTCCTTCCGTGACTGCCTGGATCTGAAAAAGTTGTAACTCTGCCTGATGGGGAAACAACTCTCCTATACAGCGGAATACGGCATCGACAGGCCCATCCCCTTCTGCTGTTGTCGAGCTACGTTCACCATCAATTTCTAGCTCAAGCTTAGCACTTGGACGGATCCCAATCCCGCAACTCAAGTGCAGATTGGTAACCCGAATTCTCTCGTTGCGACGTGCTACGGCGTCATCAACAAGTGCTATTAAGTCCTCATCAAACACTTCTTTTTTCTTGTCCGCAAGATCCTTGAACCGGCCAAAGGCTTCATTAAGCGCGTTATCTCCAAGATCATACCCTAACTCACTAAGTTTAGTCTTAAATGCGTGTCTTCCAGAATGCTTGCCCATCACCAAGGTAGACTTGCTAAGGCCAACCGACTCTGGTGTCATAATTTCGTAGGTCCCGGAATGTTTCAACATACCGTCTTGGTGTATGCCTGCCTCGTGCGCAAAAGCATTGGCACCAACCACTGCCTTATTGGGTTGAACGACAAAACCCGTAATTGCCGAAACCAGACGCGACGCTTTCATAATATTCTCGGTTCGAATACCCGTCCCGTACGGCAACAAATCGTTTCTTGTCCGGAGCGCCATCACAATCTCTTCCATTGCCGCATTACCGGCACGCTCACCCAACCCATTTATTGTACATTCAACCTGACGTGCTCCAGCCTTGACAGCCGCCAATGAATTAGCCACGGCCATGCCCAGATCATTATGGCAATGGACAGACAACGTTGCCTTGTCAATATTGGGCACCCTATCGCGAAGCATTTTTATTAACGCAGCAAACTCATCTGGCATCGTGTACCCGACGGTATCCGGGATATTGATGGTGCGCGCACCGCATTTAATAGCGGTTTCAACAGTTCGGCAGAGAAAATCACGATCCGTGCGGGTGCCATCCTCCGGACTCCACTCCACATCATCACAATAATTTCGGGCACGGGTAACACTATCGGCGATAGCCTGATGAACATCCTCAGGCTCCATCTGTAGCTTGTGTCGCATATGCAACGGGCTAGTTGAAATAAAGGTGTGTATGCGCTTGCGTTGAGCATGAACAAGTGCTTCGTTGGCTCGGTCGATATCACT
>CAJWOI010000067.1 GCA_913044255.1 uncultured Alphaproteobacteria bacterium | reverse complement strand
TTAAAAATCAGATACTCAAAAAAATATTAGGACGGCCGTTCAAGCATCTTGCGACAACGGCTCTTCTTGCCTATCGCGGAATGTGGATCGACCAGTTTGCACCCCTGGGGGCATTCGCCACCCTGATCATCCTTGTTACCTCGGCCCGACAGCGCCGTTATATTGTGCTACTGGCAATAACACCTGGTCTCTTTGCCTTCATTTTTTACCCACTAATCAGCCTTAATGTTCCTCGTTACCAGATGGCTTCACTTCCAGCACTTGCCTTAACAGTCGGCTTAGTCATTCCGATGATACATCGAATGGTACTACAACTGTATAATAGATCGCGGGTTCGTCTAGATGGCAGGGCGCATAGTCGACTCAATTCCCATAAATAAGGGTGAGGGAATCGACACTAACAGGCCATTTCAAAACCTTGTTCAGCTTAAAAGCATGAGGGAATCATATCAAACTCCAAAGCAAACCCACATCTCCCAAACTAGAACCGGACTCTCCCCACTACATAGAAGTACGTCCGTAGAGAGACAACGCAACCGCTTCGAATTCCACGCCCCCGCTGGTAACGTCATCAAACATAAAGTCGTTGGGCTTAGCGTCGGAGCGCAGGACCTTGCCTTCAGGGCCACGAGGTAGGTCGTTCGTTGGCCCATATTCCGTTTCTAGTTTTTTTACTTCTTCCATCGAAAGCTTAGAAACCGAACAAGGGCAACCTTTCAAGTGTGGGATACCCTGCTCGCGGTCAATGAGCTTTGGATCGTCGTCCGTAGTAATTTGTGCATCCGAAAAATTCCACATTCCGGACATGTTCTCCAAGCCCTTTCGGGATTCCGGTTTCCACCACCCGTGCGGGACACGGACTAGACCCTTCGGCATACCCGAGCGCGCCACGACTCGGCCGAGAATGCCCCCGACTTTGGTTTCAAGACGAACCCATTCTCCATCTTGGATTCCAAGATCACCAGCGTCGCCCGGGCTCATGAAGAACATTTGGTCGGGAACTCTCTTTCGCAATTCTGGTACATGTCGGTTGCCCGTTCGGAAATATTCATCGTCCGGTAGGCCGATAAATAACCGAAGTGGAAACTGCGCATCTGGCTTTGCTGCCTCGCGATAATAGGGCAAGGGATCAAAACCAAAATCCTCTAAGACTTTGGAATAGAGCTCAACCTTACCAGATGGTGTGGCAAAACCCGTCTTCAGATATTTTCGTTCTTCATCCACAGGCGCCTGCCCTCGATGGAGATTCGGCGTTCGACCAGAGGCTACAACTTCTTCCCAAGAAGCGCCGCTTGGCTCCAACCGATAGTCCAGCAGTTGCTCCTGCGTCTCCCAGGGAAATGCTGCTCCAAAACCCATTCTCTTGGCCAACATATGCCAAAAAGTTACCACATTCTTGCACTCACCTGGCGCATCCATCGCTTTGTCACTCACACCGCCCTGCATGCTTGGTCGTTCCAACCAAGAATCTCCTGGCAAGACGTAGTCAGCAATCTCCGCAGTTGGCGTCATGGCGTGCTCAAATGTCACGATTAGGTCCTGGTTCATCAAAGCTTTGTAAATTCTCTTCGTATTAGCGAAAGCCATCAAAGTGTTGTTCGCCATAGCAAAGAATGCCTTGACCGGATAAGGGTCCCCCTCTTCCATTGCTTTGAAAACGGCCATCGGATTTGCCATATAGCAGCCGCCAATCAGATTGGCCCAACGCGTACCCCAGACTTTTTCGGTCGCATCACCAAGAGGCCCCATACCACGGTAGGTGAAAACCGGAAAATCATGGCTCCCAAGTTGTTTTTCCTTTTGTTCGTCGGAAAGACTTTGGTGCATTTCGATTTCAGAATCCGAGCGGACGGCGGGACTAAACCCGACGAACGTGTCTCCGCCCTTCACATCAAGATTTCCGGTAATCGCCCGCAGGATACATTGCAGCCGAATAGCAGAGGTGCTCGATACCTGCTGATCCGTAATCGGCGACCAAGGAATTGTGGCGGGCCCGCTCGTGGCGTACATCCGTGCCGCCTTACGGATCAGTTCTTCATCGACGCCGGTGATCTCCGAAACTCGGTTAAGTGGATATTGACGTGCGCGATCCACAAATTCCTCGAAACCGACCGTCCAATCCCGAACAAACTCTCTATCATAAAGTTCTTCCTCGATGATGACATTCAGCCAGCCGAATGTCATCGCGGCATCAGTACCTGCGCGCAAAGGCAGCCAGATATCTGCTACCTCGGCATTCTCGCTTCTGCGTGGATCTAAAACGATGAGCTTGGCGCCCTTCGCCTGTCTCATTCGGATGGATTTGTATTCCATCGTCCAACTGTGACGTCGCGGGTCATGGCCAAAGAGCACGATGCAGTTGGAGTTGAGGATGTCGGTGCGTGGGTACCATCCATAGACCATCCGGTTCACGGCGGCCGTATTGCCCATACAATAAGCCACGCCGCTGATCCAGTTGGGGGAACCAAGATGATTCATGAAACGTCGCCCAAGCCCGCTATCCGAAATACCGGTCGCACCGCTGTGGCTCATTGCGAAAGCCTCGGGCCCATATTTATCAACGACCGTCTGTAACTTTTTGGCGATATCATCCATTGCTTCGTCCCAAGTGACCTGCTGCCACTCGCCGGCCCCGCGCGCACCTGCTCGTTTTAAGGGATACATTAGCCGGCCCGGGTGAGCGAACGACTTCGGCGCATAGGCACCCTTCATGCAAAGGACATCCTTGAACAAGGGGTGATCTCGCGTTGTCACCTTGACCGCCTGTCCACCCTCCACCTTTACGGCGACCGGACAAAAGCCATCACAGCTGGTGCAAACGACATGCTTCAGTATCTCAGCTTGTTGCGTCGCATTCTGCAGTTGTCCGTCCGGCATAGTCCGGGTCCTCCACATGTAAAAACAAGTCTACTATATAAACACTCGCAATTTTTTCTGAAAGTCCCCATGCCGAAAGGATGGCTTCCTTCTTTCTCCAAAATCCGAAGACACAATCAATTCGCAGTTTTTGCAAGGCCTCATCGCTTGGCATCGTAAGAAGATGGCAATTAAAGTAGCATTCTTGTGGTGTGCGTATCTCGCACCCAGGGAAGGGTTTGAATCTCCGACCTTCAGGTCATGAGGTTGAGGAGCTCACGGTGCTTACTGGACCAATATGTCAGCCCACAAATTTCGGCTATCTCAAATAGCCAAGATCGCGCCACTCGGCATACGCTTCACGGAACGCCTTGTAACTCCTATACACTTCGCCAAACAACGGACTATCGTCTGCGGCTTTCTCTGCCACCTCTTCCCAAGCCTGGCGGAACGCAGCGATCTGTTCATCAGTCCACTTGTGAATCTCGACACCTTCGCTCTTGTGAAATGCGATCGCAGGCCCTTGTGTTGCGTCACCCTTGGCCATCATCCACATATTTGACTCGCCGCAGGCCACTTCGAGCATCTTTCGATAGGACTTAGGCAGAGCCTGGAACTTTTCAAGATTGATGATCAGCTCGACGAACGAGGCCTGCTGGTGCCAACCCGGGAAATAATTGTGCTTGGCGATATGATAGAAACCAAGCTTTCGGTCCAATGTTGGAAACGAGAACTCAGCTGCGTCAATAGCACCCAACTCCAGCGCTGGATAAATGTCGCCGCCGGCCAATAATTGGGTCGATACCCCGAACCGTTCCATTACTCGTGCTCCGAGACCGAAGAAGCGCATCTTCAAACCCTTCAACTGCTCAAGTGAGACAACCTCCTCGCGGAACCAGCCTGAGGACTCCGCCACCACAACACCACACTGGAAGCCCTGAACGCCGAGTTTGTTGTATTCCCGATCATAGATCTGCTTTCCCCCACCAAAATGAATCCAACCGAGATACTCACTCACGGAGGGGCCAAACGGCACCGACGAGAAGAAGACCAACCCAGGGAATTTCCCCGCGTGAAACCCGGTAGTCGTGTAGGACATGTCTACCGCCCCCAGGGCGACAGAGTCGAATACTTCGAGGGCCGGCACCAGTGCGTTGGGTTCGAAGAACCGGATCTGAAAATTTCCGTCGGAGAGAATTGTTATGTTCTCGATTAGACGCTGAATATTCTCGCCGATTACGCCTAACGTACTCGGATAGGATGACGCCAAGTTCATCTTGACTCGGTCCTGCGCGTCGACAGTACCTGCCGCCAGTACGATCGACAGGAGAATGCCTGCGCCAATGCGGGCAATGTGGGGCACATTCATGTTGGATTCCTTTGCGACTGAAGTCGCTTAAATCGCTGTCAACTTGCCAGAACACTGGCACGCAGTAAGCAACCGGTCAAATACACCGCAAGGAAATGGTATAAAACCGTCTCCACGCTCAGAACCAACAGTGCTGATGCACTGCTAGCCCATCTTTATTTTTAGACTTTCCCCTTGGACGGATCAGAATCAAATATGGGATTCGTTTGTCCGTATGCATTTATGGATGTACCCGTTATTGAGGACGCTTTCTCGGAGGAAAGAAATAAAATTAAGTCAGAAATTTCCTCGGGTTTCATAAGATGTTTATTATGTTCAATATTGGGCGTGTTAAACGCACTTCTAAAGCCTTCAGTATCGGTTCCTCCAGGGCAGATACAATTTACAGAAATCCCGTGAAGATTTACCTCCGCAGCGATGCTCTCTGTGAAATTTATTAGTGCTGCCTTAGTCATGCGATAGGCCGAACGACCTTTCCCACCTCTTTGCCCTCCAATGCTCGAAATATTGATAATTTTCCCATATTTTCTTCGTATCATATCTGGCAATAGGGCCTTAGTAAGCAACACAGAACTCAGAAGATTAACCTTGAAAACCATCTTCAACTCATCAACATCGAAGTCTACAAGATTTTGAGATTTATGAATTATTGCAGCATTGTTTATTAAAATATCTACATGCCCAAATTCATCCAGAGCAGTTTTTGCTATTTTCTCAATGTTTTCTTCTTTAGATAAATCGGCCTGCACTGAAACAATTTTCGATCCTAGTCGTTTAATTGTTTTCGAAACGCTATCAAGTTCGTCGCCTGTGCGGCCCGTGGCTAAAACACTTGCGCCTTCCCTTGCAAATGCAATGGCGGTAGCTCGACCTATACCTTTGGTAGCGCCTGTCACGACGACTACCTTGTTTTTAAAACTTGAATTCATTGCAATCTTTCCTTTCTGTTCATTGGGCTCCTTGGCCAATTTTTGTCGCGTTCACGAGACAGGACATGTTCCCGCAAGGATGTTTGTTCTCGTGCATGAGTTGGTGAGCTTGGCCGATAGAATCAAAGTCGAAGGTGGTCGACAGACATGGGTCGACCTTGCCCGAAATTACCAATTTGTTGACTGCCGCAGCTTGTTCGTCATTGGCTAGATGACTGCCTTGGAGACGTTTTTGCATCATCCAATGGTAGCGCAGGTCCAGGGAAATATTGAAGCCGGTGGTGCCAGCGCAAATAACGATCAGACCGCCCGTATCACAGACGAAACCAGAAGTCGCAAGGGTGGCTTCGCCCGGATGCTCGAACACGATCTTCGGACTTTTGCGCTCGCCTACCGCCTCCCAGATCGCCTTGCCGAAGGCACGCGCGCCTTTCATCCAATCACCCCACTCGGGGCTCGCAGTGTCCGGCATCTTGCCCCAGTGATCAAAGTCGCGTCGGTTGATCACCCCAACTGCGCCATGGTCGTGGCAAAACTGGCGCTTTTCTTCGTCAGAAATCACGGCCACTGGTTTTCCACCTAGTGCCCTGACGATCTGCAGCGCCATTGAACCGAGGCCTCCGGCCGCTCCCCAAACAAGCACCACGTCGCCCTCTTCGACGGTGTTCGGTGTCCAGCCCATCAACATACGATAGGCCGTTGAGGCACAGAGCATGTAACAAGCAGACTCTTCCCAGGTCAGCTGCTTTGGTTTTGGCTGGATCTGATGTGACTGTGCTCTGGCAAACTGACAATAACTGCCATAATTGGTTTGGTAACCCCAAATTCGGGTTGACGAAGCCAGCATTGGGTCTTTGCCCGAGAGCACCCATGGGTCGTCGGGCTCCCCCCAGCCGGAATGAACGATCACCTCATCACCAATTTTGACATTGTTGACATCGGAACCAATTGCCCAAACGATCCCGGAACAGTCACTGCCGCCGGCGTGAAATGCCTCGGGCTCGCCTTTTTTTTGGCGATCAGCGATGACGTCAACGGGGTACCCTAGGGCAGCCCATACGTTATTGTAATTGATCCCCGTCGCCATGACATAGACCAAAACATCCAGCCGTCCAATTTCCGGTGTATCAATTACTTCCCGCTGCCACGCGTCTTTTGGTTCGCCAAATCGATCTTGGCGAACACAAAAAACATGCATTTTTTGAGGAACAATTCCAAGTTCTGGACGTTGGCCCAACTCCAACAACTCCGGTCGTGTCGCTTCGTTAAGGTCTGCCACTCCACCCACTCCCCGTTTGAATGTTTCTAGCCAATGGCGTCGGTCTGCCAAACTGCGAAATTTCGCATATTTATGCTACTAGTCACTTAGTGAATTAATACGCTTAATGCTTGACAAGTTAATTTACATGCATTGTACCCAGAGAGAAGTAAGTAAGTTTTCTGCGCAATATGTTACTAGTTTTATTGAGCAATATGATGTTATGGGACGATTGCAAACTGTGACGGATTAACCTGTTTTTGCCAGAAACTCGATAGCCGCGAGCTTATTGAGGGAGGACATCTAGTGGCCGAGCCCTTTCCCACCCAGTCGCGGGTCGTCATTGTCGGTGGCGGTATCATCGGATGTTCGATCGCCTACCATCTTGCCATGTTGGGGTGGAAGGACGTCGTTGTTCTGGAGCGCGGTGAGCTGACCTGTGGAACGACCTGGCATGCGGCCGGTCTCGTCACGCAGCTTCGCGCCACTCATACCATGACCGAACTTTGCCGGTACGGCCCAACCCTATTTTCCTCCCTGAAGGACGAAACAGGACAGGACACCGGCTTCAAGCAAAACGGGTCGCTGCAAATCGCGCGCACGCCGGAGCGCCTGACTGAAATCGCGCGCATGATTTCGCTTGGCAAGGTCTTTGGCATCGAAGCCCGCATGGTAGACCCCGCCGAGGCCAAGTCGCTCTACCCATTGCTCGACAAGAACATGGTTCTTGGGGGAGGATATATACCAGGCGATGGGCAGACGAATCCGATCGATACGACCATGGCGCTTGCAAAAGCAGCGCGACTAGCTGGCGTTCAAATCATCGAGAGGGTCAATGTCACCGGCTTCCAAATCGCCAATGGAGCTGTGACCGGCGTGGAAACCGACCGCGGATCCATAGCGTGCGAAACAGTGACCAATTGCGCCGGCATCTGGGCCCACGACATCGGCGCCATGGCCGGTGTCAACGTGCCACTATATGCCGCTGAACATATGTATGTGATGACCGAAGCCGATCCCGCGATACCACCCGACTTGCCGGTCTTGCGTGACACCGATGGCTACGTATATGTCAAGGAAGATGCCGGCAAACTACTAGTCGGAGCATTCGAGCCAAATGCCAAGCCACTACCTTTAAGTGCACTGCCCGAAAAGTTTGAGTTTGGCGAACTTCAAGAGGATTGGGATCAGTTCGAATTACCGATGAGCCAGGCCATGGAAATGATCCCGATGCTCCAGAACGTGGGCATCCGTCATTTCATGAACGGCCCGGAAAGTTTCACCCCGGACAACCGTTTTATTGTTGGTGAAGCGCCGGAGCTTAAAAATTTTTTTGTCGGTGCAGGCTTCAATTCACAGGGCATTCTCAGTTCTCCCGGGATTGGCAGAGCACTTGCGGAATGGATCGTCGAAGGAAAAGCGACCATGGATCTCTCCGAAATCGACATCGCTCGCTTCCACCCCTTTCAGGCTAACCGCCGCTACTTGCACGACCGTACAAGGGAGAGTCTGGGGCTTCTTTACGCCATGCATTGGCCACATCGTCAGGTTGAAACTGCAAGACCAGTTCGCGAGACACCACTGCACAGCCGGTTAGTTCGGCACAACGCGTGTTTTGGCGAAACTGCGGGTTGGGAACGTGCCAACTGGTACGCGCCAAAGGGCACCAAGAAAGAATATCAATATTCCTATGGTCGGCAAAACTGGTTTGAGTTTGTCGGCGACGAACATAAAGCGGTCCGTGAAAATGTCGGGATGTTCGATTTGTCATCCTTTGGAAAGTCGATAATTCAAGGGCGCGATGCGGAATCACAACTGCAACGTATCTGTGCAGCGGATGTGGCGGTCCCCGTTGGCAAGGTAGTTTATACCCAATTGCTCAATCAACGTGGTGGCATCGAGGCCGACTTAACGATGACCCGAATTGCAACAGACAAGTACTTGGTCGTCACGTCGGCCGCATCGCAATTCCGAGACTTTAGTTGGATTCGCCGCCAAATGCATGACGACGCCCTTGTTACGATGGAAGATGTCACCTCCGGTTATGGTGTTCTCTCGGTGATGGGACCCAACTCACGGGAACTGATGTCGCTTTTGTCGGACACTGATTTCTCCAACGCCTCTTTTCCATTCGGTACCTGTCAAGAAATCGAAATCGGATATGCTAAGGCATACGCCCTTCGGATAACCTATGTTGGAGAACTGGGGTGGGAGCTTTATCTGCCGACCGAATTCACTGGCCCCGTTTTCGACCTTTTAATAACCGAGGGCAGGAAGTTCGGGCTTCGTTTGGCCGGATACCATGCTCTCGACTCGCTACGAAGCGAAAAAGGATATCGCCATTGGGGATATGATATTTCTCCAGGAGATACACCGCTCGAAGCGGGACTGAGGTTTGCCGTCTCGTTTAAGAAAAATTATGATTTCATTGGACGCGGGGCCCTCGAAGCACAAAAAGAAACAGGCCTGAACCGACGGCTTGTGCATTTTCTGATGGATCATCCGGATCCGATTTTGCTTCACGACGAGCCTATTTTCAGGAACGGAAAATTGGTCGGTATGACAACTTCCGGCGCCTTCGGTTATACGCTCAACCGGTCGGTAGGAATGGGATACGTCGACACTCCGGAACACGCCAACGACGCCTGGTTGGAAGAAGCGCCCTACGAAATCGAACTAGGAGGCTATCTATTCGCCGCAAAGGCCAGCAACCAACCATTCTTCGATCCCAGCAACGGGAGAGTTAGGAACTGAGCTATATCAGATACTAATGAATCTCATCGATCGGATGGGAAACCGCGCCAGAGAAAAGTGTGTGCAAGTTTCGTCGCCATTTGTTCCGCAAGCACCTGTAGAGGGCGAACTAATTTTTTTTTCGCCGTCGCCGAAGTAAAGGCGTTCTTTAAGTAGAGAATATTGACCGACCCGAACAATGTTGAGCCCGCCATGACCGGAACGCCGATACTGGAAACTCGGTTCTCGTATTCGTTACGTGAATAGGTTGCGTCCATTACAGCGAATCCCTGTTTGCGGATCCTCCTTAGGACGCCCTGCAAGCGAGAAGAGTCACGCGCGATGCGGTTCCAGGGTTCAGGATCGTTTTTCACTTCCTGGAAAAAATTTTTTCGTTCAGTTTGAGAACAATGCGCAATGTAGGCAAGGCCGACGCTTGTTCCTAGGACCGGCACCCGAGAACCACGAGAACTATTTAAGGAAAGGGGTCCCGTTTTAAGAGAAGTCTCGACCACAAACATTGCGTCTTGATCAAAAATAGCAAATAAGGAAGGCCAACCATTTTCATGACAGAAACTGTCTAGCAACGGTGACACAACACGACCTAGGGCTTTCCCACGATCAAATCCCGCGCTCAACTCCAACGTCTTTCCAGTAATATGGTAATTTTGCTCGTCAGGATCTCGCGCTACGTAATGGGCGTGTATCAATGTTTCCAACATTCGAACGATGGTTGCCTTGTCGATACCAGTCTCACGATAAATTTTACCAACAGTTGCACTGCCCCGTAATGCACTTACCGCATCCAGAACTTCTAGGACGCGTAGTGCGGCCGTAACCGGCTTGTAAGATACCATCCCCTAAAATCCTCCTGCACGCGACCCTTGACAACTCACTCGCTAACACTTCCAGATCATCATTTCAACGATTGAAATCACATTCCAATTTTATCGCCACTACTGAACAGTTTGGGTACCTGGTACCGGAGCAGGAAATATCTATTCCCTCACATCGAATTGCCGTCTTCATCTTGTCTCGCTGCGAATTTACCCAACGTTCAATCCATCGGGACAGGTTCATGGTTCGTTGTCCGTCTCACCCAGCTCATACAGTGTTTCGCGACCCAATCGATCAAGACAGAGTTCCGCTGTCCACGGCAACATTAGTGAACCAAGTCTGGAATCTCGGTACAGCCGTTCAAGCACCAGAGACTTGAGCATTGATTGACCGCCACAGGTCCGTATCGCCAAACGGCACATCTCATTGGAATTCTCCATCACCGTGTATTGTGCCGCGTAGGCGCGAAGGCGATCCTCCTTCGTTGG
>CAJWOI010000066.1 GCA_913044255.1 uncultured Alphaproteobacteria bacterium | reverse complement strand
AATAATCGATCGGGCCTCCGTAGAACCGGAATGCCTCGGATTGACCATACACCTCACGCGCGTCCAACCACGCGTTACGCGCGTTTTTAAGAGATACTACACTGGGCGAGGAGATTAAAATCCTAATAGACTCCTCCAAATGCCGAGCACGAAGCAAACAATCCTCGTAGTTTCGAAACACTAACTTCGCATACCCATCGATCTGTGCCGCAGCCGCCCAATTCTCTTCAGCACGGGGTGACGGCACTGAGGATATCAGCATCAAACCAAACCATACGACGGCCGCGAGAGAGGTACGAAATATCAGCCCACAGCCGTTCAAACAATGTGTCATCAATCAACCCTTTGTGGGTGGCTCACGGCAGGCCATACCAACCGTTTAAAGTAGTACTTGATAATGCTAATCATTCGCAATATCAACCGATTGTTAAACTGTTCCCTTTGCACAAATGGCGGCGAATTCCTTTAATTTGACGCTACCCCTATCTCAGTCTAGTTTTGCCCAACTATTCCACTACAACATATCCCTCAAAACACAAAACACTATGACTGACTCAGTTGCCTACACTCTACAAAATAACCAATCCACGGATTCAAAAAGTAGGTTGGAGCGTTTGCTGCAATCGGGGACCTTTGTGGCCACTGCGGAGACAACACCGCCTATAAGTGCTGACCCAACACCCTTACTTGACGTGGCCCATGAACTGCGGAACCACGTTGACGCAGTGAACGTTACCGATGGGGCGAGCGCTAAATCGCATATGGCGAGTCTAGCAGCGGCTTCTATATTAGTGGGCGCGGGCATTGAGCCCGTCCTTCAGTTCACTGTTCGAGATCGTAACAGGATCGCGCTACAAAGCGATCTTTTGGGAGCGGCCGCACTTGGAGTCTCCAATATTCTGTGTTTGACGGGGGACAATGTAACAGCGGGTGATCAACCTGACGCCAAAATGGTCATGGACCTTGACAGCCGCGGCCTGATGACACTAGCGCGCGATATGCGAGACAAGGTCCAGCTGCCATCCGGTCGGCCAGTCGAAAAAGCGCCAAGCCTGTTCATTGGCGCTGCTGATGCGCCGCAAGAGCCTAACAATGATTGGAGTGCAACAGCTCTGCACGCCAAAATTGACGCGGGGGCTGAATTCTTCCAAACACAATTTTGCTTTGATGCTGATCTCGTACGACGTTATATGAATCGTCTCGAGGGCGAGGGCGTGCTCGAACGCGCGTACTTTTTGATTGGCACTGGCCCAATCGCCTCTGTTAAATCCGCGCTTTGGATGAATCAAAACCTTTTTGGTGTCGATGTTCCAGAGCACATCATCACGCGCCTCGAGAAAGCCAAAAATCAGTCGGATGAAGGCCGTAAAATTTGTATAGAGTTGATCCAACAGCTGCGTAGCATACCGGGTGTCTCAGGCGTGCATCTTATGGGGCCACGGACGGAAAATGCTGCGGCCCAGGTCATCGCTGACTCCGGTATATTGAATGATAGGCCCGAGATCATATAACCACACCATTCGGAGAGACGAATGAAACAAACAACCAGGGACGCCCTTACCGACCTTCTGCTCGCCACGCCATAAATGCACTCGCAAGCAGCAGCACAAGCAGCAAAAAATGCGGTAAAAGTGGCGCCTGAACCAAGCCACCCACCCGATATTGTTGGTTAGAAACCAGGCCAATCCATCCTGGACCCATCGTGTCGCCCCCAGCGCTTGGCCGGCGGACTTCAGGAAGCCCTTGCTCCTCCAACCACACGACCGATCCACCGGACGACGCAGCGACAGGCGCTACTAGGACATCTGTAGCCCGCACATCAGCTACTTCCAACGGATTCGCTGCCCCAACCATGACAACCGCAGATTGCTCGCCGTGCTGCAACTGGTATAGCCCGGTTGTTGACGCGGAAAACGCTGCCGTAGCCTGGCCCTTCCCTACATCAGCTAGTGCAACGTCCATGCGGGTCCCGTCAGGCTCCACGACTGTAACGGGCCCGTTGATCGGCGCTAAGCTACGTCTAGTAATGTTGATCCGTTGCTGAACGACGTCGGCCGACAAAAATTCCTCTTCTAAATCCGGTTGTTTCATCAACCAATGCACTAATCGCCGCAACAAATCCTGCTGAGGCCCACCTCCCTCAAAGCCACGCGCCCATAACCATGATTGATCTGACAAAAGTTGCGCAACACGGCCCTCGCCAATACGATCAAGCACCAACAATGGACTACCGCCAACACCACGCATCAGAACTTCACCGCGCACAACTTCCGCCTCTATAAGGCGGAACCAACGACCCCAACTTACGTCGCCTACAGTCACCTCTTCACTATCTGCCCTCGAAAGAGTTGTTGTAACTGGATGTCGGTTTCCTTTCTCGGACAACTGGGGTCGAAAAGCGATCTCGTGAACTTTACCGGTGGGCCGAGCTGGCAGAATCGCTGCCAGGGGAGTACTTGCCAGACTAAGTGGCGAAGCAAAGGAAGGACCCGCAATGTCGAGAACCGCCCCTCCAGCCAATACGTAATTTACCAGGTTGGTAAGGTAAGCCGACGGAAGAATACCGCGGCGGTGGTAGCGATCGAAAATCACCAAATCAAATTTCTGCAAGTTAACCGAAAACAATTCGCCACTTGGAAACGGAATTAATGACAATTCACTAACTGGAGTGAGATCTTGTTTATTGGGAGGACGCAAAACGGTGAAGTGCACTAAATCCACAGCGGGATCTGCCTTGAGGAGATTACGCATAGTCCGAAGGCCGGGACTCGGTTTTCCTGACACAAGCATGACCCGCAACCGATCACGGATGCCATTTATCAGAACAACCGCATGGTTGTTGTCAAGGGTCAGCTCTGACGAGCCAGCGTCGATTTGAAGAGCAAAAGCCGTCACACCCTCATGATCCAGTAAAATCTCGATTTCGTTAGCCACACCAACCTTGATATCTGTCTGCAACATGCCCACAGCGTCCGCACTCACCGTAATAGGGATAACCTCTCCCTCCGCTTCGGTATCCTCGACACGAACGGTAATCTTCGCGGTATCTCCCACGATTGCGTAGCTTGGCGCCTGCTCAATTACTAAGCGCCGGTCCAACTCCGTAGGATCCCCTGTCAGTAAAACGTGGATCGGCCCCGCATGGGCTACATAATCTAAATTTTCCGGAACATCATGCACCTGACCGTCAGTTATTATTATGGAACCAGCAATTCGCTCCGGCGAGACATCGGAAAGTACTTCCCTCAGGGCATCAAAAATACGTGTCCCCTCGGTCGCATCGTTTTCGTCAATAACAATAGAGCGGAGCTCTAAGTTACGTTCCCTTTTAAGACGAGCAGTAAGGTGCTCGGACGCTCCGATCGCTTGCTGCAAACGATCTCCGTTTTGTTGACTAGCCGTGTGATCTACCACGAGCGCCACCACATCCGGCTGATACTCTCGTTGCTCCCTAACAAGAGTTAGATTTAGCAGAGCCAAGCACCCTACGCCCAATAACGTTGCACGCCACCAGATTCCACGGGCGTGCGCCGTCACAGCAGCCAGGAGAATTGCGCCGCCTGCCGCTACTAGCGCCATCAATACCCACCACGGGAAGGCTGGATTGAAATCGATACCTGTTGCTTCAATCATTGCACTACTTTGCAGTATTTGCCTCACCGCGCTTGAGTCGACGCAAGATTGCGGGGATATGCACTTGATCCGCCTTGTAGTTTCCCGTCAGGGCATACATGGTCAAATTTATCCCAAAACGAAATGCCAATTCACGTTGGCGTTCCCCACCTGGTACCGCTGGGAATAAAGGGTTGCCACTCGGAGACAACGCCCAAGCTGCAGCCCAATCATTGCCTCCAACCACTAAAGACGACACACCATCATTTATGCCGCCCTCGTACTGCTCGACCCATACATCACCACCATCCCATCGCCCTGGAAAATGATCGATTAGATAAAAGGACTGTGTTAGAGCGTGACCTTGAGGAACCACGGACAAGGATGGCAGGTTGAGATTCCCGAGCATTTGTTGCAAGAGGTTGGTGGAACGCTGACCAGCTGCTTTGGGTCGTTCATTCACTGCCTGATCTCGTGTATCCAGAAGGATCATGCCGCCTACTTGCAAATAGTGATCAATGTTTGCTAGAGCGCTAGCTGATAAGAGCGATTGTTGATCTGTTATTGGCCAATACAGTAACGGATAAAGAATCAAGTTATCCGCCTCTGGATCGACTGCAGCGGGTCGTGTCGGTTCCACTGCAGTACGCTGGCGCAACACCCAACTCAACCCGACAAGCCCGGCACGACTGATGGAATCGACCTCATCATCACCGGTGACGACGTACGCCAGCCGCACCCCCCGGGTAGCGTCAGTAAGAAACGCATCATTAGGGTCACTGAGACTTTCTGATTGGCCAACATCAGAATTTGTTGTCTGTGCATGGACAGATGCACCATCCATCAACTGTATCACCGCCGGGCACAGCAAAAAGAAAGTTACCGGGCCCACTTTTCCCCAGCGACGCATCGGCAAAAGTCCCCGCATCCATAACGCGACCGCCTGATCCGCGAATGCCAAGATTATAGCGACAAGCATGAGCCAAGGGCGCAAACTGATTTGAAGATCCCCGTCGAGTTGAACATTTTCAATACCCAACGGTAGGTCTTCAATTGAGGCCAAATTATCAATCTGGTCTCCCAAATTTAGTGCCCGACGTATGGTGGCAGTCCCATAAAGGCCCGGCGGATGAGCTGAATCAATTACCTGATTTCCAACGGAGGCGGCTTGAATCGAGAATGAATCTACGTTTGGTGGTCCTAGGCGACCGAATCCATCAAGTACCTTCAGTGGCGGAAGTAAGGCCGCCCCAACCTCATCACCCGCTTCATCTCCGAGCTCTACCACGCGGCGCAGCATATCCACAAACAAGCCTGACAACACGAGGTTGGACCAGTCAGCGTTGGCGGTGGTATGAAACAAGACTAACCAACCCTCTCCCTTGCTCAGGCCAGTGACCAAGGGGGTCCCGTCAACCAGCCGAGCCCACGTGCGGACACTCATCTCTGGTGATGGCTCGGCTAGCACTTGCCGGTTGATAACTACATCATCCGGAATTTTGAGTTCCGCAAAAGGTGACGCAGCATCAAACGCTGCAAGCCGCATCGGCTCCTGCCATGATAAAGCCCCTCCAAGAGCGCGCCCACCGGTATTACGAAGCGGTACCGGCACTAAACTATCTACACCTGTGGAGAGACGTGGACCTGCAAAACGCACTAACACGCCGCCTTCTTCCACCCATGTTGCAAGCGTTTTTTGCTCGCGTTCGGGTAGGCGCCCAATATCCGCAAGCATCAATATCGACAAATCATCGTGTATCAGTGAACCGATGTCACCATAACGAACCTCGTTATAGGGGCTAAGCGCACGCTCAAGATAATATAGGTCAGACAGGAGTGGTTGGTGACTTTCAAATCCACCACCTGAGATTAAGCCAACCGTCCTCCTTCGCCAGCGCTCATCTAACAGGACCACCGATCCCGCTCCCGGTATCCCCTCAAGATCAATGCGGGAAATTTTGTTCCGCAAATTGGCAGGCAAATTGAAAGGCTGTTCGCCCAACTTGTCGTCCGGATCGAATCTAATGGGTACCCTATCAATTAACTTGCCATCTTCTGCTGTTGCACGAACCCATACTGTTGATGCATCCCCCACCTCTGGTCTGAGCACGCGCGCGACAAGGCCAAGACCAGTGTTTTTAGGCGTCAACAAAATCATTGCACGGCGACTTAGGGCTTCCGTATAGATTTTGACCGGACCAAATCGCTGCAAACCCTTGGCAAACTCTAAAGTTTGAGTGGGAGACCCCGTATGCAACCCGTCGCTCAACCATGCGACTAAGGTTGCTTCTCCAATCGACTCCTGAAACTCATCAAGGCTCAGTCTCGCCAACAATGCGTCTCGGTCCAACGGCCAAGGTTGCGGCATCAGCGCCTGAGCGAATTCTCTAGCGGCCTTAGCCGTTAACGGATCGGTGATTTCAATAGATGTGTCTCCATCCACACTCAGAACAGGGGCAGCCCGGGCAATTATAATATTGCGATCATCTCTAGCCCCTTGTTCTATCAAAGTTATCAAGGTTTGGATCCGGTTCTTCCAACCAATCGCTGACGCCCAACCATCATCGATTATAAGCAATAACGGTCCTTGTCCCGCGAGTCTGGGTGACGGGTTTAACAAGGGCCCCGCCACCGATAAAATTAAAAGGGTCGCTATTACCAAACGCAGCAGCAACAACCACAACGGCGTCTTTGCCGGCGTTTGTTCCTCGCCATGCAAACCCAACAAAAACCGAACGGCTGGGAACTGAATCATACGAGGCGCTGGAGGATTAACTTTGAGTAGCCACCATATGGCTGGCAAGACAACTAACGCGCCCAACGCCCAAGGGACAGCAAAACCTAACGCAGCAAAACCTAAGGTCATTAAACGCGCAAGCCCCTCAGATTAACCGACCTAAGCTGCCGGAGAGCATCAAATAAATCGACAACAGCGCCGTTGCGGGCGAATGATCACTTCTATGAGTTAAGAAAGTCCAACCCATCCGACGTGCAATATCCGATAAATTTTCGCGATGCGCCGCCAACTGCTTCGAATAATCAGTCCGAACAGTTTCTACGCGCCCTATTACTGTCTCTCCTTCGCCCTCCAGACCAGTAAAGCGGGCCCGTCCCACAAAAGGTAGCGTCTCCTCCGCCGGATCGAAAGTTTGGATCAAATGACCAACCAGCCCTTGCCCAGCAAACCACTGGATAACACTTTGAAGTTCATCTGGGGATACCAGGAAATCACTTATCAGCACCACTTGTGCGTGACGAGATAAGCTAACCAGTGGTGGCATACTTGAACCAGCAATCTCATTTTGTCCCATTATGCCCTCCGCCAAACGAGGAAGCGCACTTACGCCACGCATCGGTTTGCCGCCGTATTCAAGCAAGCCAACCTGCTCACCCGCACGAAGCAACAATGTGGCGATCGCCAGCAGCAAAAGTTTGGCACGGACTACTTTAGGCTCTGGCACCTCGTCCGATTGATAATTCATAGATGGGGATTGATCGCACCACAACCACACACTTTGAGACGCTTCCCATTCCTGTTCTCGCACATAAACCCGTTGTGATTTAGCTGATTGGCGCCAATCGATCAGTGACACCGAGTCAGTTGACTGATAACCACGGAACTGCCAAAACGTCTCACCTGAGCCGGGCTGACGTCGACCGTGAACACCTTGAAGCACCGACGCAGCGATACGTTGGGCAGCTATAAGCAATGGGGGCAAAGGGGCCGCGATAGCCTCGGCACGTCGCTGGAGATCAAGCACGGACTGCGCCATTACCTAAAATCTCGTCCGTTCTTTATCACTGTGGAGCACAAGCCAACACTCTATGCAAAAGGCGCGCACATTTTTACAATCACCTGATCCAGCGTGAGACCTTCAGCACGCGCAGCAAAGCTAATATTCATCCGATGGCGTAGCACGGCCGGCGCCAATGCCACGACATCGTCAATCGATGGCGAAATACGCCCATCAAGAAGCGCTCGGGCACGTGTGGCCAACATCAACGCTTGTCCGGCCCTGGGCCCTGGGCCCCAAGACACATTTTCAGTTACCAGCGCGATATTGCTGGTCTGAGGGCGCCCCGATCGGACAAGTTCTAGTATAGCCTTCACCACACTTTCACCGACTGGCACATTCCGCACTAATTGCTGGGCCGCCAATAGCTCCTCTGCCGTCATGATCGCCGCCGCAATTTTCTCGGCCGACCCTGTCGTCTCGATGAGCATTTTCCATTCATCATCAAGCGCCGGATAGTCGATATTTACTTGCATCAAAAACCGGTCCAGTTGCGCTTCGGGCAAGGGGTAGATGCCCTCTTGTTCAATTGGGTTCTGCGTTGCGATAACATGAAAAGGATGAGGTAGCAGGCGGTTCCGTCCCGCGACCGAGACCTGGCGCTCCTGCATTGCCTGAAGCAATGCCGATTGAGTGCGTGGGCTAGCACGGTTAATCTCATCGGCCATGAGAAGTTGGCAAAATACCGGACCCTCGATAAAGCGGAAGCTGCGCCTGCCGGTTTCCGATTCTTCGAGCACTTCAGAACCGAGAATATCAGCAGGCATTAAGTCCGGTGTGAACTGGACGCGACGCTCTGACAAGCCAAGCACTGTTCCAAGAATTTCCGTTAGCCGCGTCTTTGCCAAACCCGGGACACCCACCAGCAAAACGTGCCCACCCGATAACAAAGTAATGAGTGCCTGATCAAGCACACCCTGTTGGCCAAAAATCAAAGTCCCTATGTGACTCCGAACCTTGCTCATCCTTTCGACTAGCGCATCAACATCCTGGACTACTTCATCTTGCGGTTGCTTAGTGGTAGACAACGCATCTGACATTCTATTTCCAACCCGCCGTTTTGTTTAGTGTACTGACATGAAATCGATCTCCAGCGGCCGCCCATACGATACACCTAAGGAAATCGCGAATACTGCGCGCGAGCAGGAAGGTAATAGCAGCAACACCGAACCAGACTTTCGAATAGCACGCGACGGCACGTGGTTCTATCACGGTTCGCCAATCCTCCGCAAATCGCTAGTAAAACTCTATTCCACGGTACTTAAGTGTGGAAGTGACGGTCGCTTCTGGCTAGAAACGCCTGTCGAGCGGGTGGAAGTGTCTGTGGAGGACGCACCGTTTATAGCGGTCTCCGCAACTCAGGTTGGGGGCGGAGAGAACCAAATCATCTATTTCCAAACCAATCTTGATGAAGTCGTCGAAGCAGGGCCGGAACATCCAATACACGTAGCTGTGAATCCCGATACGGGCCAACCGGCACCATATGTAATCATCCGCCCCGGACTAGAAGCTTTAATCGCACGATCCGTGTTTTACGATCTAGTATTGTGGGCTGAAGAGGATACGGAGGCCGGAGAGCTTTTCCTCCAAAGCAAGCGAATCCGCTTTTCGCTTGGCTGTTTCTTAGAGGAGAAAAACCAACATGATGCGAACGCGTCTAATTAAAAACTTTGCCAATCGTCGGAGTAAGGTCGAGATTAGCGCTGCGTTATCGATGGAATCTAAGACCTACTTTCAAAAACCGGTGGAAGACTTGGCTCAAGCCGCGGTACTCGTTCCGATCGTCGACCATGTAGATGGCTTGACTGTGCTGCTCACGCAACGTGGCGCGTTTTTAAAGGACCATCCAGGGCAAATCAGCTTTCCGGGTGGCCGAAGCGAAGAAATTGACGATGATTCAACTGCCACTGCGTTACGGGAATCAGAGGAAGAAATCGACCTAGATCCCAACCAGGTACAAATTCTTGGGAACCTAGATGTATGCCTAACAGGTACGGGTTTTCGTATTGTGCCGGTGGTGGGACTCATCACGCCGCCCTTAAATCTACGATTGGACACTTTTGAAGTGGCAGACGCCTTTGAGATCCCACTCAGTCTGGTCCTCGATGCTGAAAACTACCGACGGGACCATATAGTTACAGATTCTGGTCAGCATCGAGAATTTTACGTTCTCGATTATCGCGATCACTATATTTGGGGTGCCACGGCGCGTATGCTAGTTAATTTATGCGAACTGATGATGAACTGAACCGTGAAACTATTTTTTACAAAAATCCTGCCGCTACTGCTACCCATAGCAATTTATATGGGGTGGTTATTTTATGCTCGCAAGCGAGCGAAGGCGCTAGGTACGGAAAACCCTAAAGCCCGCGATGCGCCTTGGTTGATTATGTTAATGTCAGGTCTTGCTGTAATGATATTAGCGATGGTCATACTTGGTATATGGAGTGGAGAAAAGCCAGGTGGAACCTACGTGCCACCACATATTGAGGACGGTGGAATAGTCCCGGGACGCGTTGAACGGTGACGCTCCCGACAACATTAACAACTAAAATACCCATTCAACAGTGGATGCGTAGGCCGGCCACACAGGCGGTAATGAACGCACTTATCAAAAAGGGCGGGGAGGCCAGGTTTGTCGGCGGCTGCGTCCGTGATGCACTGAACGGACAGCAAGGCGGGGATAATATAGACATTGCCACATCGATAGCACCAAACCGGGTGATCATGCTGTTGGAAGCGGCAGGACTGAAGGCAATCCCTACGGGCGTAAAACACGGCACCATCACCGCCATCGTTGCCGACGAGACATTCGAAATCACTACGTTGCGCCGGGATGTTGATACTGATGGGCGTCACGCAACAGTACAATTTACCGAGGATTGGTCGATCGATGCAAGCCGCCGGGATTTTACCATCAACGCTATGTATTGTGACATAAATGGGACGTTATATGACCCACTTAAAGGAGCAAGTGATTTAAAGTCTGGTGTCGTACGGTTCGTGGGAAATGCCGAGAGGAGAATTCAGGAGGATACGCTTCGCATTCTTCGGTTTTTTCGTTTCTACGCCTATTTTGGTAAAGGCCCGCCCGACCCCAAAGCTCTTGACGCCTGCGGTGCAGCCGCTAGCAAATTGAACTCACTCTCAGGTGAAAGAATCTGCTCCGAATTACTTAGATGGTTGGCCGCGCCCGACCCAATGCCAGCAATCAAATATGCCGATGAATCCGGAGTTCTTCCCTCTGCGCTTCAGTTTTCCCCCAGTACAGAAGCTATTGGCAGGACGGACAATCTTGTATCCATTGA
>CAJWOI010000065.1 GCA_913044255.1 uncultured Alphaproteobacteria bacterium | reverse complement strand
CTCCCAATAAGCAACCAAAAAACCAGAACAAGTGTATTTGCGAGGCCATTAAAGTAATACACACCATGTCTATTTTCGGACCAAAGGCATATAGCTATCCAATAGCTTGAGGCAGGTATCACGATCTTCAGTCGGAATCCGTAACAACGCCCGATTGATTCCAAGTTCTGCATACGAGTCCAATATTTCCTTTTCAGGCGGTGCACTGAATACAGTGACTGAAATGGAAGATAGGTCACGCCCACCTTCCTCCGCAACGCGGCGGAGACGTGCCATCCCATCTACGATATCGGTCCGCGGACGCGGCAACCATCCATCGCAAAACTCGACTACACGTCGTAACGTATAGTCCGTCTCCCCACCCAGAATGATCGGTGGATGTGGGGATTGGGCAGGCTTTGGCCAAGAAAATGCAGGATCAAAGTCCACAAATTGCCCGTGGAATTCTCCATTTTCCTCCGTCCAAAACTGCTTCATGGCGAGGATATTTTCTTTTAGCAACTTGAAGCGACTTGAATACTGGGCCCCATGGTTTTCCATCTCATCCACATTCCAACCACCCCCGATTCCAAAGATAAATCTCCCTTTCGAGAGGTGATCAAGGCTTGCGACACATTTCGCCGTAACGATTGGATCACGCTGTGGGATTAAACATATTCCTGTCCCGATTTTAAGCGTCTTTGTCGCGGCCGCAGCAAAAGATAGAGCCACAAAGGGATCGTACGTGTGGTAGTACTCTTTCGGCAGATCGCCCCCGCCAGGCCATTCCGTTTTCCGGCTAACAGGTATGTGTGTATGTTCGGGGACCAGCAATGATTCAAAACCACGCTGCTCAAGCTCGGTTGCAAGTTCCGCGACATCAATCGAGTACGCCGTAGAAAAGAAGTAAGCTCCAATATCCATTGCAATTCCTCCCACTTTTTGTTTGTCACATCGAATAATCTACAAATGGTATTTGTTCAAAGGATAATTTATACACGTTGAAACATTTACTATTTCCCGAAAACACGCGCAAAAAATCTTCGTACATTCAAATAAATGGCCTTGATCAAGAATCTACCAACTTTCAATTCACCAACGCCCTCTTCAGATATCTGTGTCAAATTATCGATATCGGAAGAGCGCCTCAACATTTCATCTAAATTGGCACTGAATTGCGCGGTAATTTGTCGCACAAATTCTTCCACGATAGCGCCGCGCCCAAACTGAGCGATAGAACCACTTAGCACGTAGTCCGCTTCCACCTCTATCTCGGTCTCTGATCCATCGCCAATATCAACCAACAGATATTTAATGGTAGCCTTGGCACCAGAGTTGGAACCTTTATCCCTTCCTTTTCCGCGCAATCTCCCACTCCACGACCCATGATTCCGATCAGCCTGACCATCACCCACGAAATGCAGTCGCATCGGTCCTAGTCTTGCAGTGACTTCACCGGTAAACGATTCTATACCCTCTAGCTTCGTAATTTTGGCACCGGGAAAACAATTTGCCAATGCCTCGATGTCTTGAAACAAATTCCAAACATCTTCCCGAGGATGCGGCACGGAAAACGTTTGAGAGAGCCTCATCCGTTTTCACTAGGAGGCCCTAGCACCCGTCGCAAAGCACACACAATCCCTTTGTAACCGGTACAACGACAAAGATTTCCTGCCAACTCCAAACGAAGACGATTGTCATCTGCATCCGGCAACCTATGTACAATGTCGTACGCGGTAATCAACATCCCAGACGTACAGTAACCACACTGCAACGCATGTTCTGAAATAAAAGCGGAGCGCAATTCTTCCATCCGAGGATCATCTTTAAATCCTTCGATGGATATCACTTCTGCGTCATCGCAAGATGCGGCCAACGTTATACAAGATCTCGAAGGCGCGCCATTGATCCAGACGGTACACGCACCACACACACCATGTTCACACCCCAAATGAGTGCCTGTTAATAGCAACGTATCGCGCAAGAAATCCGCCAAACTTTGCCGGGAATCTATGGTTTCATTCACTTTTTCCCCGTTCACCCTCAGTCCAATATTCACCTGGGTCATATTTGTACCTTTGCTATCGCTTTTCGAAGTGCAGCGACATGCGTAGTACGTTCGTAGAAATTAGAACTGTCCAGAAAAACATTGATTTTGGATTCATCCTTGCCATCCCAAATCTCATCCAGACAAGCCGGGCTCGACTGTCTTGCACCAAGGACGGTCTTGTGGAGTCCTAATTTTTCATCAACCAACGTGACTGCAATTGCCTTCGCAAATTCTCCTGGCTTTTGACACGCCTTCACGTAGGCCCAACGGGCTGATTCCGTTAATCTAGGCAACTCAATGGCAAATAGAACTTCGTCATCATTCAGGCTGGTCTGAAACGGTCCTTCCAGAAATTCGTTTATATCGACGGTCCGGGATCCATTCGGCCCTCTTACCTCAAGTCGGGCCCCCATCGCGGTAAGTGCGGAAGGCCAGTCCGCCGAAGGGTCTGCATGAGCAAGGCTCCCACCAACCGTGCCACGATTACGAACGGCTCGATAAGCAATTCCACCTGCCACTTCACGTAAATAGAGGCCGGTTTTTCCTTCTACAATCCCGTCCTCAATCATCGCATGTGTAATCCCAGCCCCAATTCTCACCGTTTTGTCTGTTTGTTCAACTAGGTGAAGATCTTTCAGTCGGGATATATCAACAATCAGATCCGGTCGAACTAACCGAAAATTCATCATGGGGCATAACGACTGACCGCCCGCCAGCAGTTTCTTAAAGACACTCTGATCCGCCAACGTTGTTACAACATCCTCTACAGAGACCGGCCTATAATATTTAAATGCGGGCGCTTTCAAGTGCCCACGCTTTCACGTTTTATTTTTGCTTCCTGGATAGCAGTTAATATTCTTCTGGGTGTCATCGGCGTCTCAGTAACCTCCGCCCCAACCTGACGCAGTGCGTCATTTACTGCATTCGTCACAGCCGCAACGGAACCGATAGCACCTCCCTCCCCAATTCCCTTTTGTCCAAACGACGAGTACGGAGAAGGCGTTTCCATATGCTCGATATGAATGTTTGGCACTTCAGTGGCACCCGGCAGAACATAATCTGCAAGAGTAGAAAACAATGGTTGTCCGCTCTCATCGAATGGCATTTCCTCATATAAAGCTGTGCCGATACCTTGGGCTGCACCTCCGAGAATTTGGCCATCAACAATCATCGGGTTTATAAGCACACCACCATCTTCTACAACGACGTACTTGATTATTTCCACATTCCCAAAATTTGGATCGATTGCCACGACAGCAGCATGCGCAGCGTATGAAAACGTCCCATCGTCCCGTCTTGGTTTGTACCCGGCTGTTACTTCTAACCCTTGCCGATCCACATCGGCAGGCAAATCTTGCGGTCGACGGTACCAGGTACACGCAACATCAATCAGAGAAATTTGGCCTGACGGAGCCTTGACGTAACCATCTTCAATCCTGATGTCCTCAAGTCTCGCTTGCAAAAGATGTGCCCCAATTAATTGAATCCGCTCACATAACTTTTCGCATGCGGTTGCGACTGCCCCACCGGACATCACCATTGCCCTTGATCCCCACGTTCCGGTGGAATAGGGGGACAACTCTGTATCGCCATGAACTATTTTGATGGACTCAATATCAAGTCCAAGGATCTCATGTGCCACCTGGGCTAATGTTGTTTCTAACCCTTGGCCATGACACTGGATTCCCACTCGAACCTCTAGGCCTCCGTCCGGGGTGAATCTAACAGACGCCTGCTCGTACCCCGGGATCATGGGAATTCCCCAAGCTGAGTAAACGGCCGCACCATGAGCTGCCTGTTCGTTGAAAATACCCATTCCGAGACCCACCAATCTCCCGTCGGGTTCTCCGCGGACCTGCCTTTTACGCACCGCTTCCACATCAACTGTTGCAACAGCGCGTTTTAAACACTCAGGATAATCACCACTGTCGAAATGTTTTTGTACGATGTTATCAAACGGCATTTGGTCCGGAGTGATAAGGTTTTCTAGTCGAACCTCATGTGGTTCACGATTTATCTCCCTCGCAAGTAACTCAACCATGGCTTCAAGTGCATAACAAACCCCTGCTCGCGCAACACCTCGATAGGGTAAAATGGGGCATTTGTTGGTTGCTACCGACCAAGTCTGGCAGTGATATGTGGGAAAATTGTACGGGCCCGGGAGGATACTAGCGACTTGCGCTGCCTCCAGGCAGGCAGTGAACGGGTAGGACGAGTAGGCCCCAGCATCTACCGTTACCTTCGCATCAAGGGCAAGAAATTTCCCTTGCTCGTCCGCACATAGCGTAATGTCATAGTAATGCTCACGAGCATTTGCCGAAGCTGTCAGCGCTTCACGACGATCCTCGAGCCACCTTACCGGCCGATGGAGGTGTAAAGCCAACCAGCACACGATAAGTTCTTCAGGCAACAAAATTGCTTTGTAACCAAATGCTCCACCCACATCCGGCGCAATAACTCGTACGGCACTCTCGTCCAAACCCAGACATTCGGCCAAACCCGTTCGCACAATGTGCGGGATTTGTGTCGACGTATACACAACCAACTGTCGCGCTCTGTGGTTCCATTCTGCTACGACACCTCTCCCTTCGAGGGGGGCCATGCACTGACGAGACATGCGAAGACGCCGCGAAATTTTTACAGGTGCTGATGCGAGGGCATCCTCTACACCGGTATCCACTTTGGTCTCTAGAAAGACATTATCACCCCATTCCTCGTGTACCAGAGGCGTATCAGGGGCGCGGGCAGACAACATATCGGTGACGGGTTCCAATTCCTCAATATTGGCAAAAACCTCGTCAACAACGTCTTCCGCCAACGCACGGCTGCCGCCAACGCACACGGCCAACAGTTCTCCCACCAGACGAACTTTGTCAGAAGCGAGGGTAGGTTGTTCAGACAATTTAAAACCTTTTAGTCCCGAATTGGCACGAATTGTTTTAAGGCCTGTTAAATCCTTTGCCATAAAAACGGAGCCGTGAAATTGTTCTGGGACATCAATGGATACTATGCGCCCGTGGGCAACGGGGCTCCGCACAAATGCAGCATCCAACATACCGGCAAGTTTGATATCACCCACAAACTGGCCGCGACCATGCAAAAATCGGCTATCTTCTTTTCGGGCTACCGAGGCTCCAATTCCTGTTTTTGTCAATTTAATCCCGCTATGCTGCTGCTATCGACTGTATGGGTACATCTGCATCCCACCTTGCCCCAGTACGCACATTAAACCTCAGACTGGGCAAAGAGACTGTTACGACTTCCGTACCATTGTTGTCGCACAGTTTCCACCAAGATCCCGGAAAATTCTGAAACCCTTCATCCCGATCCTCGAGACTCGCCAATCATATTTTTACCTAGCAGATCTACCCCAAATTCCAATTTACTGACGAGCCAATGCCCACATTTGTTCCGGCAACCACAACGCAATCGCTGGGAATGCCATTACTAAAGCCAGCGCTATGACCTCAAGCGCGATGAATGGTGCCACTCCCTTATACATGTGCACCAACCGAATTTCAGGCGGACTAATGCCACGCAAATAAAATATCGCGGGGGCCATAGGTGGTGTCAGGTAACTCGTCTGGATGACAATCAAGAAAAGAATACAAAACCAACTCTTAACTTGTGAAGGATCTAAGCCATAAAACTCAAATTTAGCTATGACCGGGATAGCGATGGGTATGATGATCAAAATAATAGAAATCAGATCGAGCACAAATCCCGCGATAAAAGCGAGTAGAAGCAAAATACACAAAGTAGCCCAGCCTGACAGTTGAGCTGATTCCACCAGGTGTTGCGTGCCCATTAGGCCGCCCGAAATTGCAAAAACCGTGGCAAACATATTTCCCGCCAGCAAAATGGTGAGGATCATCGCAGTAACAAGCAAAGTGCTTTTAAGTGCCTCTTTCAGTACTTGAATGCTAAATTTTTTATAAATTATGGTCAGAACTACCGATCCGAACGCTCCCATCGCGGCAGCCTCGGTAGGAGTTGCCCACCCTAATATGATGGTTCCAAGCACGGAAAAGATCAGAGCCAACGGGGGGACCAACGCGACTGCGGTTATCCACAGTTTCTGAACAAGTGGCGGTTCGTTCTCATCAGGAGGAAGACGTCTCCCATCTTCAGGTCGCAGGGTACAACGAATGAGAATATAAGCGATGTATAGGGCCGCGAGTATGAGGCCCGGGAATAACATGCCCATAAAAAGCCCGCCAACATCGACATCGGCCACTGGACCCAGGATGACGACGACAACCGATGGTGGAATAACTGTCCCCAATGAACCACCCGCACAAATTGTCCCTGCAATCAATCCCTTGTCGTAGGCATATCGCAACATAACCGGGATTGCCAAAAGCCCAACAACTGACTCCGTGGCGCCAACCACACCACTTGCTGCCGCAAAAATGACGCACAATATTACCGTCCCGACAGCGAGCCCGCCCGGCAATCGGCGTGTCCACAAATGGATCGCCTCAAAGAGCCGTTCGGCAATGCCAGACCGCTCAAATAAGGAGCCCATTAAAATAAACAGTGGTACCGCAGCTAAAACATACGCAGACGCAACATTCCCGATAACCTGAGAAAAGACGTTGACGGCCGGCAGGGCAAAATTAAAGGCGATAGCACCGAACACAAAGGCAACAGAAAGTAGTGAGAAAGCTACCGGGAATCCTAAAAAAATCATCAACATAAGTGCCGGAAACATCCACAGGGCTAACCCGACACTCATGTGAGGCGCTCCTTGGCATCAATTTCCGACTCTTTATTCTCCAAAAGTACAAGAATGCACTTTATGACTTCGACGACCGTTTGCATCAGAAGCAGTATAAGTCCCATAACAAACGTAAATTTGAATGGCCAAATAATTGGATTCCATGCGGATTCACCCGACAACTCATTGACCCTGTAAGCCTGGTGAAAATAATCCCAAAGACCTGCGCATAACCACAGAATCATAGGCAAGAGGATCAAAAAACCAAATAAATCGATTATCGAACGCGTTTTTAGCCCCACACTATCGTAGAAAAAATCTACTCGAACATGTCGACGCATTTGCATGCAGTAAGCAATACCGAACATAAAGGACGTGCCCATCAGCATGTAAGCAACTTCAAAAGCCCATTTCGTAGGCGCACCCAGGAAGTAACGAGAAATAACTTCAAAGACCATCGCCATCATGAGCAGGGTGAAACCCCAAGCGCCAATCCAGGCAAAAAACCGGGTGTAATTTTCCACTGCATGTATCAAGTAAATGACACTGAACCGAGCTATCGATCGTACGATACCGACAAGCATCGTCAGTCCCGCACCCGTGAAAAATAAGACGACCAACAATTCAAAAATGCTCGAGAATGGCGCCTCGGCAACTATTTTAAAAAATGTGCCGGTGTCCTGGAAAAATGAGGTCCAAAAATACACCAGGATTCGGCCGCTAAAATCCAGAAACTTTCCAAAACCTTCTAACATACACATGCCTCAAGCGTCGATTCAATCGAAGCCTATATAATCTCAACGTCTTGTTACGACTATTGTAGGACCTTTATGGCACAACAATTGACTGCTAACGTCTCAACGTCGCCCAATCGGAAAACGAAATGTTGGCCACTTTTCCATATCCTTTTGGAACATTCGACGATGTTGTAGCACGCGTTTAAACCATGCATTTTCGGCGGCCTGTTCATCAGCCCACTCATCAGCTGCTTCGTTTGCAGCACTTATAAACTCCGAATCCAAGATCACAATCTCATTACCGGCTGAGCGCATTTCCTCAAGAGCTGCAATATCCCTATAGGGATAGCGTGTCCAACTATCCAAAATCATCAGTCTGCCAGCTAATCGCAGAAGCTCTCGATCTCGCTCGGAAATGCGCTCCCAAGCATCCATGTTGAACACGCATTCAAATACCGCACCAGGTTGATGAACACCGGGCATAATGATGTATTTGGCAATTTTGTGAAACCCGGACGGAAGGTTGATGGATGCTGATCCCCACTCGATCGCGTCAATGACTCCGCGCTCCAGTGCCGGGTACACTTCTGCGCCTGGCAAGATCACTGTGGAGGCACCAAGGTTCCCAGCTATCTCAGCCCATGCGCCGGCAGTTCGTAGTTTTAGACCCTGCAAATCTTCGAGCGTTGCTACTCGTTTCTTCGAATGCAAGAAAATTTCCGTTGGGGCTATGCCACATGGAATTGACGCAACTCCGAACATCTCCTGGCGATACTCGAACCACAACTCGGATGCTCCTGCCTCATGTAGCCATATGATCAACTCTTCCGGATTTAGACCACCTGCCATATTCCCAAATAACACCGTTGTTTTATCGATACCCCAGTCGTACCCCATCCAGGTATGGCCTGCTTGAACAACATTTGACTTTACGGTATCAGATACTTTCAGTGGGCTCCCAAGCGTGCCACCAGGGAATACGTTTATCTGGATTCTTCCGTCGGTCAGAGTGCCCACCATCTTGGCGTAGCCTTTGGCATCTTCCTCCAAAATAACCCCTCCACCCCAGGCTGTTGCCATATTCCAGATTTCATCAGCATCGGTCGAAGGAGCCAAACTCAACAGCGTAATACCCGCTATCACCGTCGCCAACGTGTTAACGATGTTCTTCAGCATTTTGCCCCCTATCACCAATCCTGCGAATCGCCAATATCTTCTACCCAAATTACGACCCACTCCGGCACAAACTCTAATATCGGGACAGCCGACGAGACATTGGGTTCGAACCTGAACTGTATGGCGTCATAAGATACCTAACAAGTAGGCGCATCCTAAAGGCAATACGGCAGAGCCGTTCGTGAACGACACCAACAAACTCTTCCAGTTCCACAAACACCCGAGAATCTAAGTCGGGCCGCCTAGGTTTATCAGGCCTTACCGTAACCACCACCACCCGGAGTTTCGATGACAAACACATCTCCAGGAAACATCTCAGTGCCGTCAGTGCCAGAAAGCTCGGCTACCGAGCCATCCGCCCGCTCCACGTAGTTGTGCCCACACTTGCCGGGTGCTCCGCCGGCGACCCCGAACGGTGCCACCCGCCGATGACCTGAAACCACGGCCGCCGTCATCGTCTCCTCAAACCGCACACGCCGGATGATACCGTGTCCGCCCCTGTGCTTCCCGGCACCGCCCGAACCATCTCGGATCGAGAAGGATTCAAGGACAACCGGGAAACGCCACTCAAGGATCTCCGGATCGGTTGCCAAAGTATTGGTCATGTGCGTGTGGACCGCGTCGGTACCGTCATAGTCAGGCCCAGCGCCGGCGCCACCGCAAATTGTCTCGTAGTTCTGATAACCTGCATTGTTGCCAAAGGTGAAGTTGTTCATGGTTCCCTGCCCTGCTGCCATGATACCAAGTGCACCTATGAGAGCGTTGGTGACCGCCTGGCTGGTCTCTACGTTGCCCGCGACTACAGCCGCGGGGTACTTGGGTGCCAGCATGCAGCCTTCCGGAATAATCACTTTGAGGGGTTTCAAGCAGCCGGCGTTGAGGGGGATCTCATCGTCCACCATAAGCCGAAATACGTAGAGCACCGCGGCCATGCACACCGACGATGGTGCATTAAAATTTGAATTTTGCTGCGCCGATGTCCCGGTAAAATCAACGACTGCCTCCCGCCTCCCCTTGTCGACCTTAACCTCAACACAAATCTTAGCGCCCGAATCCATCTCGTACTCGTATGAACCGTCGGTCAACACACCAAGCACGCGTCGGACACACTCCTCGGCGTTGTCCTGGACATGCTTCATGTAGGCATGAACAACATCGAGCCCAAAATGGCTTATCATCTTACGCAATTCCTGAACGCCCTTTTCATTTCCGGCGATGTGCGCCTTAAGGTCCGCCAGGTTATGGCGAAAATTTCTCGTCGGATACGGCGCATTGGTGAATAGGTGCTCCGTTTCCGTTTCCAGTAACCGACCGCCGGCAACGAGCTGAAAATTGTCGATCAGCACGCCTTCCTCGTCTATATGGGTGGAATTTGGCGGCACCGAGCCCGGGGTGATCCCGCCGATCTCAGCGTGATGACCGCGGGATGCAACATAAAACAGGATGCCGTTTCCGGCGTCGTCAAATACCGGTGTGACCACGGTAACATCTGGAAGATGCGTGCCGCCGTTGTACGGCGTGTTCAACATGAAAACATCTCCCGGCACAATAGTCCCGCGACGTTGCTCCGCGATGGTTTTTACGCTTTCGCTCATAGAGCCCAAATGCACCGGAATATGCGGCGCATTGGCAACCAAACTGCTGTCAGGCGCAAACACCGCACAAGAGAAATCAAGCCGTTCCTTGATATTAACTGAATACGACGTGTTTTTAAGGATGACGCCCATCTGCTCGGCGATCGACATAAATAGGTTATTGAACACTTCGAGCATCACGGGATCTGCCTCGGTCCCGACAGAGGCCCGGGATGCGCGGGGCTCCACCCGACTCAGCACGAGCTGGTCGCGACTGTTTACCGCAGCGCCCCAACCGGGCTCAAGTACGGTGGTCGCAATGGCCTCCTTGATGATGGCTGGGCCGATGACGTGGCAGCCCGGCAGCATAGAATCCCGGTCGTAGACCTTTGTCCGGTGCACCGCACCTGCCATATGGGTCTCGACCTCAGCTAACGGGGCGGGTGCATCGGCCGCACCGACCTCTAGTTCAGGATCCGCAACGTCCGTG
>CAJWOI010000064.1 GCA_913044255.1 uncultured Alphaproteobacteria bacterium | reverse complement strand
TTTTAGATGAATTATATCGACGTGCAGGTGACGTGCATCGACCAGAGCTGGAACGTTTGTATATAGAAAGACTATTGCATTGGTACTGATGCGTTGCAGTAGACCTCGGTCCAAACGATTCGCAAACTTGTAAATACTGCGACAAAATTTTTTCTCAGTTCTAAAGAGTTTTGATTTCTCCAATCGACTGTGACTCGATTTGATTCAATGGCCGCAGATGGAGCAAGTGTGATGCCAAGTCGTTCGTTTAATCAGTGACGTGTGTGTCAAACTTTATCAACGCCGTGACGATATTTGTAGGAGGTTGTCGTATCGAAGTATGGAAATCAACATATTCACCTGGCTTGGTTATGTTGGGGATGGGCTCGAGTAACCAGTGAACAAGTTCCTTGTCGTTTGCATCCAACAGGGTGACTCGGATCGTATGTACAATTTTCTGTTCCCGTGACGAGTTGAAAATCTTTCCTTTAACATTTAGTACCGAAAAACCTTCTTGATATTCCCACTGGAGGTCAATATCTGTTATCTCCAGACCCTCGAATGGATGTGCCGGTGCCCTGCTGATAGTCGTATATAAGTCCGCCGTACTCGGCACTACATCGATGAATTTATCGTACAATAAAGTGATGACCACTAAGAGCACTGCTAAAATCGCAAGAAAACCTGCCCAACCAGTGTTTCGCGATACAATGGTGGCGGCATGCCCCGCCGCTCGGAACGCTTTATGAATCAGAGATGTTTTTTTTTGCTTTCCTTTCGAGATGTTTTTGGAATTTGTTTTTAAAGAGTCTTTTAATTCCTGATGTGCGGCACGTTCGACAAGTGTAGCAAGTTGGGCTGGCACACTTTCTGCATCTAATAATGCGGTGGATCTGCCGGAAGACGCCCTATGCAGCATAGAGGCCATCTGTGACCATTCCTTGCCACATCTTTTGCAACGCACTTTCCGGCCGCCATTACCTAGGTCACTAAAAGCTATGGAGAAATGGGTTTCGCAATTTGGACAAACTATGATCATGGTTGAGTCGGGTGTAAATTTTACATGCAAAAATTATTCAGCTGGGGCTGGCTCTCCAGTCAACGGCGCTGCTGCTGACGACAACTTTTACTGATGGGGGTAGATTAGACTATTTTTCGTGTACTGTATTAGGATTTGAATTTCTTGCGAAATTGGAACTAAAGTGTGATGAGCAACGATCACGTTTTACAAGCAGAGGTGCCTATGTGGCATGACCTAAGGGCTATTATATTATGTTAAGGAACAGTCTGTGTGTTTGTTCCTTTATTCCGGAGCGGTCTCCGGGAATCGCAGGGCATGCGGGTCATGACTGAAGATGGTCCGCTTTGAAAATGTTGGAATACGTTATGGGATTGAGCCGGAAGTCCTTCGGGATCTTAACTTTTCTATAGAAACGGGCTCGTTCCATTTTATTACAGGCGCTAGTGGTGCGGGGAAATCGTCCTTACTGCGGTTGTTGTATTTAGCTCACCGGCCTTCCCGGGGTCTCATCACAATGTTTCAACAAGACCTTGCGATCGCAAATCGACGGATGTTAACTGCACTGCGGAGAAAAATCGGTGTGGTGTTTCAGGATTTTCGACTATTGGATCATCTCACTTTACGAGAAAATGTGGCTTTGCCGCTCAAAATTGATGGTTTTGAGGCGGCTCAAATTGAGTCGCCTGTTAAAGAACTAATAGATTGGATTGGGTTGGGCACTCGTATTGACGCTCATGCCTCAACACTGTCTGGCGGGGAGAAACAACGTCTTGCGATCGCACGTGCTGTGATTCGCCGACCTTCTTTGCTGTTGGCAGATGAGCCTACTGGTAACGTTGATCCGGATAACAGCTTGCGCCTCTTTCGTTTGTTTCAGGAATTAAATAAATCAGGAACCAGCGTCGTTATCGCTACGCATGACGAGTCATTGGTTTCTCGATTCGATTATCCGCAGCTTCGGCTACTTGGGGGTTCTCTACAAGTTATGCCGGCGGGCGCGCAATGACTGCTGGTCTGGGACCTTAACGACGATGAGAATTGCTTCCGACCTTGCGTTTAGTCGTGATAGTAGCGCCTGGTTCCTGCCATGGATGTTGGCGGTGATAGTTTATATGGGCGCGCTTGCGCTAGCCGCCATAATTGTGGCACAGCTAGCGTTGGATCATTGGCAATCGGACAATTATTCCGCGGTCACCATACAGTTGCCCGCTGGTGCCAAGATGGGAGCAGTGACCGACGTGCTCGATGTATTGAATCGAACTTCGGGCGTGGAGCGTGCTCGCCTCGTAACTCGCGAGGAAATGATTTCGCTGCTGGAGCCATGGCTGGCTGCAGGCGAGTTGATGGATCAATTGCCCATACCATGGCTTATTGAGGTGTTACCAAGAAAAGATTCATCTATAGATTGGGCCGCTACGCAAAACCAATTATCTCTGCATGCGTCTGGGGTTTTGGTGGATACCGGCGTGGCGTGGGTGGGAAAATTGAACGGGCCAGCACGCACCTTTCAAGCAACCGCCGTTCTTTTCCTAGCTCTGATCATATTCGCGACGATATCGGCTGTATCTTTGGCTTCGCGCGCGGCACTCGCGATTCATAGTGATACTATAGAAGTGATGCATTTGCTCGGTGCCGAGGACGACTACATTATACGCCAGTTTCAACGCCGATTTGCTGGTTTAGCCACTCGTGGCGGAATTGCAGGTACTGCCCTCGCAGTGATAACAATGTTTACCATAAACTACATTCCAACCCGTTTAGAAGTACAATTACTTCCGCCGTATGAAATTAGCACTGGGTGCTGGGTGGCGGTCGTTGCCATGCCGATGCTGATAATCGTTGTGTCCGCCATGTCGGTGCGGAGAGTCGTGGGGAGAGAACTCTCCAGTATGCTCTGATTACTATGATAGTTTCTGAACGCTTCCGATTGCGGTTGATACACTACCGGGTCTTTATCTGGGCGGCCTTAGGTATATTGTTTGTCGGCTTGGCAGGATTTTTTGTATTTGCAGCCGCAGTACCTCGTGTTGCGGAGCCTCCTTCGCGGACAACAGATGCTATCGTGGTGTTGACTGGAGGTAGCGAGCGTTTGACCACGGGTCTAGAATTATTGCATGGCGGTTGGGCGCAAAAAATGTTGGTTTCCGGTGTGTCGAGTGCGGTTGACGTAAACACACTTCTGGCTGCAGTTAAAAGAGATGCCAACGATTTTAGCGACCAAATCGACATTGGGCATAGCGCCCGTGACACTTTTGGCAATGCTAAAGAGGCGACGGAATGGATGGGTAATAATGGTTTTGAGAGTTTGCGCTTAATTACGGCCGGGTACCATATGCTTCGCAGTCGTAAAGAATTCGAGCATGCCATGCCGAAAGTGGAGGTAGTGCCGCATCCTGTATTCCCTGCCAGTGTTCACCTCGATCAGTGGTGGTTATGGCCAGGGACTACAGCTTTGTTGATTAACGAGTACGTTAAATTTTTGGCTACCTGCCTACGTTCTGCGATAGAACCCCGGGGTAATCACGGAAAATGATTCTCCTTCGTTCTTTTGTGTTCAACGTTGGGTTCTACACGGGGACATTAGTCTTGATGATAGTGTTTCTGCCAATTTTGATCCTCGATCGAAAGGTCTTGCCACGGTGTGGTCATGTCTGGTCATCTGTGTTGCGATGGTGGCTTTCCGTTGCAGTTGGGGTCCGTGTTGAAATACGAGGTGAGATCCCGAGTGGTCCGTGTTTGATTGCGGCAAAACACCAATCCGCATGGGAGGCAATTGAATTTCTTCGCCTGCTGCCAGATGCCTGTTTTGTACTTAAACGTGAATTGACCTGGATCCCGGTATTCGGCTGGTATATCTCCGGGAATCGCCAAATAGTCGTTGATCGCTCGGGAGGTGTGCGTGCGCTAAAACGCATGTTGGGGGAGGCACAAATAGCGTTAAATGCGGGTCGGCAGATTGTTGTATTCCCTCAAGGGACAAGGGTCGAGCCTGGGGTGGCAAAAGCTTATCAGCCAGGTATAGCACTGCTCTATAATCATTTGGATGTGCGCATCATTCCTGTTGCGTTAAACTCTGGCGTGGTCTGGGGTCGTAATAAATTCGTAAAAGTTCCTGGAACCATAGTGCTTGAGTTCCTAAGTGCAATGCCTGCAGGGTTAAATTCAAGGGTGTTCATCAAGGAATTATCTACACGAATCGAACGTGCTACTGGGGAGTTAGTTGACGAGGGGCGTCAGTCCGCGGGGCAGTTCTGACATGGGGAAAATGCGCCGATTGGCGTATGCCAACACAATTGATGATTGATTTTTCATGCTCCGAACGGTGCCATTCGTAAGGTTCTTTATGTCCTCGATAGTTGGCTTATCAGACGACGCATAAAGCGTTCACAGGCTTCTACTTGGTCAAGTTCAATATATTCGTTGGGCTTATGAGCCTGTAAAATGCTGCCCGGCCCGCAAACAAGAGTTGCAAAACCGGCACGTTGAAACAACCCGGCTTCTGTGCCGAATGAGATTGCGCCAGCGGGGCCGTTATGGCCGCTCAGGGCCCGTCCAAGAGCTTCACTATCGCGGCTTTCCCCCGGCGATAGCCCGGGAACTTGAACCACAGTTTCCGTTGAAATTCCAGTTTGCTTCGAGATATTTTGCATCTTCGGGCGCACATTCATGTCAAGATAGTGCTCAAACGGATTGAGCACCAGCGCGTTGACGTCACTTCCGGGGATAAGTCGGGCCTCCCAATCGAAAGTACACTGGCGGGGTACTATATTGCTGGCCGTGCCGCCATTCAGTGTTCCGATATGGAGAGTGTGGTAGGGAGGATCGAAATTTCCCAGGCCATCAGCACGATTACGCAGATCGTTGGCTAAATTATCCAGGAAATGTATTGCGTTAGCGGTGTGAAAGATTGCGCTTACACCGTTGTCTGGGTACGCGGAATGTGCCTCGAGGCCATTCGCAGTAGTGCGGTATCGAAATACGCCTTTATGTCGGTTGACAACCTTCATCTCCGTCGGCTCACCGATAATTACTATCCTCGGTGAGATTCGAAGGTCCTTCATGAGTGAAACCAGTTGTGGCGCTCCTAGACAGCCCACTTCCTCATCGTAAGACAAGGCTAAATGTATTGGCGTATGCAAATCGGCTGCCATAAATTGCGGGAGCATGGATAAAAATATCGCCGGAAAACTTTTCATGTCGGATGTTCCGCGGCCATATAATTTTTCATTCTTCAGAGTCATCGAGAAAGGGTTGCTATGCCATTCCTGTCCATCGACCGGCACAACGTCTGTGTGAGCTGATAGGACGATACCGCCCTTTGTATTGGGGCCAACCGTCGCAAAAAGATTAGCTTTCTTGTTGCCAGTATCGTACACGCGCTGGGATTCGATCCCATGCGCCAATAAATACTCGGATATAAAATTGATAAGTTCCAAGTTAGAATTTCGACTTGTCGTGTCAAATGAGACCAGTCGGTCTATCATTTCTATTGGAGTATACGTGGGAAAGGTCATTGCACTGGTGGACTCGATCTTTTGGGGAGACAATGTAAGCTGGGAAGCCCCACGGACGCCAGAATAGTTTTAACGATCATGATTTAGATTCAACGATAGTTAGGATTACGGTTTTTGCTCTCGTTAAGATTCTTCGGACAGACCTTAGTTATCGCAGCGGCTTTTCTGGGGCCTGTTAGTTGTTGGTCTGCAACTCCGACAAATATCCTTGTGATGGCTAAATCTCTCGATGACTTGATTACGCTTGACCCTGCTGAAGCGTTTGAGTTTTCTGGTACCGAAATCATAGCCAACCTCTACGATCGCTTGTTTGAAGCCAACCGTGTGGGCCCTGGCGAACCAACACCTAGTTTGGTTCAGGGCTGGTCCGTTAGCGAGGATGGCCGTACTTATGAGTTTCGCTTGAAGGAAGGGCCGGTTTTCGAAAATGGAAGGCCAGTCTCCGCATTTGATGCCGTTTTTTCGCTTAGGCGCTCAGTTATCCTGAACAAAACTCCCTCGTTTATTCTCTCCCAATTGGGTTTTACCAAGGAAAATGTTGGAGCCAGAGTGCGAGCAATTGATCCGCAGCGGTTTATGCTTGAAACGGATCGTGACTACGCGCCATCTCTTGTTATGAACATTCTTAGTTCGGCAATGACCTCTATCGTAGATAGGGAAGTTGCGCTAGCCCATGAACGGGACGGCGACCTCGGCCACGAATGGTTGCGGTCCCACAGTGCTGGTTCGGGTCCATTCCGACTGCATCGCTGGAATGCGGGAGAATACGTGATGCTGGAGGCAAATCATGATTATCCAAGCGCATCAACGACGATCGAACGATTTGTAATCCGCGATATTCGAGAACCAGCGACGCAAAGACTCATGTTGATCCGCGGTGACATTGATATTGCTCGCGATATTGCTCCCGATCAGATCGCGGCACTTGCTGAGGAACCCGGTATTGTCACGTGGTCCGCGCCTCAGGCGCGTATTTTTTACATGGCTCTTAATCAAAAAAATCCAATCCTTGCCCTCACTCAAGTGCAACAGGCCATCCGTTACTCTATTGATTATCAAAGCATCGTTCGGCATTTGCTTCCGGGTCGTGCTGAAGTTCATCAAGCGTTTTTGCCAAAGGGTTTTATTGGTGCGCTGGAGGAAACCCCCTTTGCTCTAGATTTGGCGCGGGCACGCCGATTGCTTATTGAGGCAGGGTACAGCAAAGGTTTTTCAATTAAAGTAGATGTGCGTTCAGATCCGTTAGCTTTGCAAATCGCTCAAGCGATCCAAGCCAGTCTCGCCGAAGTTGGAATTGTAATGGATATACGGCCAGGTGACGGTAAGCAGGTGTTAACAAAGTATCGGGCTCGCCAACACGATGTTTACCTAGGTTACTGGGGTCCGGATTACCTAGATCCGCATTCTAATGCTGCAGCATTTGCTCGCAATTTGAACAACGCCAGCGATGCCGTTGATAAGACGCTGGCTTGGAGGAATAGTTGGGAAATTCCAGATATTACTCGACGCACTGATGAGGCAACATTGGTACGGGACCCGCTCTACCGAGCGGAGGTTTATCGAAATCTACAACGTAGTCTTCAAACAGGCTCTCCGTTCATTATTCTTTTTCAAGAACGAGCCTTATTTGCTATGCGAAAAGAAGTTACTGGCTTGGAGGTGGGCTTGACTTCTGACCAGATACATTACGAACGTGTTTCGAAATAAATTTTCCCGATGACCGATTTTCAAAGAAACCCTATTGGCGTGAAGAAAAATTACTTCTCTCAACAGAATGCACATGAGCAAGGAAATGCAACTGACCCAACGCTTCTTATCCGGCCGACTTTTATTTTGCGGTTGGCCTTTTGTATAACGCGTGTTGCACGTGCTTTAGCTAGTATTGTGGTCACGATAATCGGCCTGTTGCTGGTAACATTTATGATTGGCAGGGTGATACCGGTTGATCCTGTGCTGGCTGTTGTAGGAGACCAGGCGAGTCCTGAAAGTTATGCTGCTGCTCGTGCGGAGATGGGCCTTGATCAGCCGCTCCTTGTTCAAGTGGGTATGTATTTTGGGAAATTTGGGCGTGGTGATCTGGGAACGAGCACGTTAACCCGGCGGCCTATCGTTGAAGATATTGCTCTCTACTTTCCTGCGACTCTTGAGCTTGCTACTTTGGCAACACTATTTGGCATAATTTTAGGAATTCCGGCCGGCGTGTATTCTGCGGCTCGGCGGGGGCGCCTTCCTGATCACGTCATTCGAATTATTTCGCTGTTCGGTTATTCGATGCCCACGTTTTGGCTTGGTATGATCGGTCTGCTGGTTTTATATGCAAAACTTGGTTGGATTGCAGGGCCCGGGAGGATCGACATTCTTTATGACGGAATGGTGCCAACTGTGACGCGTCTATTGCTTGTTGATTCATTGTTGGCAGGAAATTTTCGAGCATTCGCCAGCGCGTGTGCTCATATAGCGTTGCCATCGGCTATCTTGGGTTATTTTTCGATGGCTTATATTGCGCGCATGACTCGTAGTTTTATGATCGAACAACTCACCCAGGATCATATAGTCGCTGCGCGTGCTAAAGGGTTGAGCGAAGGGCGCGTCGTTTGGCGGCACGCGCTTGGTAATGCCGCCGTACCTTTAGTTACCGTTGTTGCGCTAAGTTATGGCAGTCTGCTCGAAGGTTCTGTATTAACTGAAACGGTTTTTGCTTGGCCGGGCCTCGGGCTTTATCTTACTAACGCGTTGCTAAGCGCTGATATGAATGCAGTACTTGGTGCCACGGTAGTTATTGGGCTTGTTTTTCTGGGGTTAAATCTCGTAACAGACGCAATTTATTCTCGGATTGACCCGAGAGCTAAATGAAGATTGCCCGCGACGCCTCACACGCTGCGGGTGCGCCTAGTTCTCGTGGGCACGCGAAACTGGCCCGCTTTTCATTATTCTGGCGATTGTTGAGCCGAAATGTGATGGCCATGGTGGGCTTAGGGGTTGTTATACTACTGGCAATTGTCGCGTTGCTGGGCCCAACTTTGTCCCCCCACGACCCGTATGCTCAAGACCTGGCAGTGCGCTTAATGCCGCCCAATATGAGTTACTGGCTTGGCACAGATGAGCTTGGACGCGATATTTTTTCGCGTGTCTTACACGGTGCACGCATTACGTTAAGCATCGTCGTATTAGTGGCGGTGATTGCGGCTCCTTTCGGGTTGATTTTGGGTTGTGTCTCGGGTTATCGGGGAGGCTGGTTTGACCTCGCCATAATGCGGATCACCGATATTTTCCTGGCTTTCCCAAGGCTGATTTTAGCGCTTGCGTTCGTTGCTGCCCTGGGTCCTGGTATCGAGAATGCTGTGATTGCAATTGCTTTGACTTCCTGGCCTGTCTACGCGCGGATCGCGCGAGCGGAAACGCTCGTGGTTCGGTCAGCCAATTATGTTTCCGCAGCACGTTTGCAGGGAGCTTCATCGTGGCGTTTGATCCGCAGATACGTGATGCCAATGTGTGTCAATTCGATGGTAGTTCGAGTGACATTGGATATGGCAGGAGTCATCCTAACTGCTGCTGGGCTTGGTTTTTTGGGTCTTGGAGCAAAGCCGCCTTCACCAGAATGGGGTGCGATGATTGCTAATGGTCGACAGTATTTATTTGATCAATGGTGGTTGGCTACTATGCCGGGTTTAGCCATTTTGCTCGTGAGCCTCGGGTTTAATCTGCTTGGAGATGGCCTGCGCGACGCACTTGATCCGCGCGGTTAAAGTGATGCTGACGATTAACAATTTACGCGTTTCTTACCGCACGTCGCGTGGGGAAGTTAGGGGGCTCACGGGCGTGAATTTTATATGTAAGCGCGAAAAACTTGGGATCGTCGGGGGATCTGGGTCTGGGAAGTCCAGCATAGGCCGGGCCATCATGGGCCTGTTGCCTCGTAACGCACATCTTTTTGCGGATGAAATGCGTTTCGAGAACAATGATTTGTTGACCTGTGGTGAGACGGCTATGCGGTCGCTCCGTGGGCGCCGTATGGCAATGATATTCCAGGATCCTTTGCTTGCCCTGAATCCGGTGATGACGATTGGGGCCCAAATTTCCGAGAGCTATAAAATTCACCAAGGCCTCAGTGCGTCGGTTTCACGTACGCATGGCTTACGCATGTTGCGGTCAGTTCACATAGAAAATCCTGACCAAATGTGGAGCGCCTATCCTAGCGAATTATCTGGCGGCATGGCTCAACGGGCGATGATAGCGATGATGTTGGCTGGTGGACCTGACTTGCTCATAGCGGACGAACCAACGTCTGCTTTGGACGCGATCTCGGGTCAGGCAGTGCTCCAAATCATTGATGAATTAGTTCAATCGCAAGGGATGGGGTTGCTGTTTATCAGTCATGACCTCTCTCTGGTCGAAAGGTTTTGTGACCGCATTGTAGTAATACAGGATGGAGAGTCAGTTGAAACAATAAAAGCGTCAGCGCTCAGCGCGTCAGATCATCCGTATACTCGAGCGCTATTGGCTGCACGACCGCGTCTCGTGGCGGAGGCGTCACCAACTAACCACAATTAAAACTGGGATAGTCTTATGATTGTGATTCGAGATCTTGGTGTCAATTATGGCGCCAAAGGACACGGCCGGTTTGCGGTTCGCGGAGTATCTTTTAGTTTTGGTACTGGCATTAGTTTTGGCCTATCCGGTCAGAGTGGTAGTGGGAAATCAACAGTGCTGCATTCTATCGCCGGTCTAATTGGCAATTGGGAAGGAACGATTGAGATTGACGAGCAGCTACAATTCAAAAAACGTAGCCCAGCCTTTTATCGACACGTTCAACTCTTGTTTCAAGATTCTAACTCTGCATTGCATCCCCGGCACATGGTCGAGACATCACTTGCTGAGCCAGCTATCATTCATAACTTGGGAGATGTTGATCTCCGCGTTGGTGCGGCGCTGGAAGACGTTGGCCTCGAAGATAATATTCGCTACCGTTATCCGCATCAGCTTTCTGGAGGCCAGAGGCAACGAGTTGCACTGGCTCGTGCCCTAATACTTGAACCCAAGGTCCTTCTTCTCGATGAGCCGACAGCGGGGCTCGACATGCTGGCGCGAGCCGGCATCATAAAGCTGCTAAATGAACTGCGACATCATGACGATATGAGTTATTTGATAGTCAGTCACGATATCGCTGTGATCACGGAGTTGTGCGACTGGGTCGGAATCATGCAAAGTGGCCACCTTGTGGACGTGCAACGTACCGGCCGACTTGTTGCTGGTGTTAATGGATTGGCCCC
>CAJWOI010000063.1 GCA_913044255.1 uncultured Alphaproteobacteria bacterium | reverse complement strand
AGAGTTGCGGGCACTCAATGACCATTCGATAAATAAAAATCTTTTACGGAGATATGATAATGCGAATCCAAGCGAATGGTATTTCGATTGGCTATGACTTGGATGGTCCTTCGGAAGCACCCGTGGTAACGATGAGCCATAGCCTGGCTGCGAATCGAGATATGTGGTGGCCACAAACCAACGAACTTCAGAAAAATCATCGTGTTCTTCGGTACGACACGCGAGGGCACGGGGAAAGTGACGCCACAAAAGGGCCATATAGCATCTCACTATTGGTGAATGACGTCGTTTCGTTACTAGACGAACTCGGCATCAAGGCAACTCATTTCGTGGGGCTGTCCATGGGTGGCATGATTGGCCAATTACTCGCTGCAAATCATCCGGACAGGCTGCTAAGTCTTACTCTATGTGCAACCGCTTGCCGTATGGCGCCCGAGATGGAACCGGTATGGGATGAAAGAATAAAGTCTGCCAATCAGAACGGCATGGCGTCCATAGCAGAAACCACGATCGAGCGCTGGTTCACACACCCCTACCGTATAAGCAACGCGACTGAAGTTGAGCGCATTCTTCAAATGATCAAGAATACGCCTGTGGAGGGGTTTGAAGGATGCAGCCAAGCAATCAAAATTCTTGATCAATTGCAATGTCTCGAGCGTATTACTGCGCCGACCCTAATACTTGTGGGTGCAAATGATCCAAGCACGCCACCCGCCGCATCCGAAGTTATACAAAAACACATCGTAGGATCCGTCATGACCGTAATTGCAAATGCATCCCACCTACTAAACGTGGAGCAAGCAACTCATTTCAATGAACAATTGTTTACGTTCCTGGAAGGGCGAACAGGTACTTGATATTTCCTAAGGGCCTCAACCACCTAAGTAAGCTTTTCGAACAAAATCGTTGTCCCGAAGTTCAGCAGCATCCATTCCTTCAAAGGCCACCTGTCCTTGGACCATCACATAACCTCGGTCCGCAATCCTTATCGCTTGGTTAAAATTCTGCTCTGCCATTAAAACGGTCAGTCCGTGGGCTACCTTTAACTCATCAATCTTAGAAATTACTTGTTTAACCATTATTGGCGATAAACCGACAGACGGCTCGTCAACAACAAGAATTTTTGGGGCGGACATGAACGCCCGTGCTAGTGCGACCATTTGTTGCTCGCCCCCGCTCATGCTACCCGCAAGTTGTTTTTGACGATCCGCAAGAGCTGGAAATGCATGGAAACAAAACTCAAGATTTTCTGCTCGCGCTGATCGAGCCGCTAACCGATAGGCTCCCAACAATAAGTTTTCCCGTACGGTCAAATTCGGAAACAGCCGACGACCCTCGGGTACCAGAGCAATACCCATATCAACTATGGATTCTGTGGAAAGGCCCGTGAGCTCCTGAGCAACGCCATTCACTTCCAACAAGATGGTACCCTGAGACGGGCGCAACAAACCCATTAAACAATTAATTAAAGTGCTCTTTCCATTTCCGTTTGCGCCAAGCAATACCACTGTTTCGCCTTGTTCCAGGTGAACCGTCACCCCATGTAAGACGCGTGCTGCACCGTAGCCAGCCACCAAGCCCTCGATGACCAATCTAGTTGCCAAGATAAGCCTCCTGGACTCGAGGGTCCTCCGCAACAGTGTTTGGTTCACCGTCCGCTATTTTATGCCCTGCATCTAACACTACCACGCGTTCGGAAAAGTTCATGACAGCGCGCATAATATGCTCAATCATAATTATGGTGATGCCGTTCGCATTTAGTGAGAGGAGTATCTCAAGAATGTCGTCGACCTCGGAATGGGAGAGCCCCGCCATCGCCTCATCGGAAATCAAAAGCTTCGGGTCTACGGCAACAGCTCGGGCAAGTTCCAGCTTACGTAACTCAACCTGTGTAAGGTGTGCAGCAGTCTCGTTCGCTTTCTCGGTCAAACCCATCAGATCAAGTACATCGTCGGGACTTCGCCTACCTTGTAATTTAGATTTGGTCGAACCAAATTCCAGTGGGATCAGTATATTTTCCCGTACTGTCATAGTGGGGAACGGCTTTGGTATCTGAAAACTGCGAGCAATACCCTTTCGAATACGTTGATGCGCAGGCAATGTTGAAATGTCGGCACCATCAAAAAAAACACTGCCACTATCATTTCTTAGAGTCCCAGATATACAATTAATAAATGTCGTCTTACCGGAACCATTGGGTCCGATGAGACCCAATCGCTCACCCGACGATACCGTAATATCAACATGATCGAGTGCTGTGAAACCCCCAAAATGTTTTGTTACGGATTTTGCCAGTAAAAGCGGTTTCATTAATTCCTCCGGACCCGCCTACTTATGCGGCGCGCCATTCCCACCAATCCATCAGGGGCTACAATCACAAATATAATTAGGGTCAAGCCAACAATTAATAGGTTCAATTCCGATGAAATTGTGACTGTCGCGATCTGTTGAATTGATCCAAGCAGCAGAGCACCTATCAATGGTCCAAGCCAGGTAGCGGTGCCACCTATCAAGGGCATTGCAACGGCGTTCACTGCAAAAGACAGATTGAAGGCAGACGGCGGATCCACATAGGTCACATAGTAAGAGAATGGCGCGCCAGCTGCTCCCATCAATGCCCCGCTAAGGGTCGTGGCTAGCAGCTTCAACTTGAGAGTCGGAACACCCATGCTTTCTGCTGCAACCTCTTCATCTCGAATCGCGCGAAGACCACGCCCAAAACGGGAACGTTCAATGGTCCTGGCAATTACAACCGAAGACACAGCCAATACCAACATCACTATAAATAAAAATTCCACATAGCTGTCGAAGAAGATAACCTTTCTAGGCCGCATCACAAAAGTACCGGCAGCTCCTCCGACGTAGCTCCAGTTGGTAACAAGTGTCTCAAGCACGATCGCTAAAGCCAAAGTAGCAATAGCAAAAAAAACTCCACGCAGGCGAAGCGTCAGATATCCAGTTGCCAGGCCAATAAGCCCAGCTGCAATTGAGCTAGCCAGGATCAGCAATGGCAGCGGGAGAGCAAATGCTTTTGTCAAAGCGATCGAACAATACACCCCGATCGCAAAAAATCCCGCGCTGCCGAAATTTACATAGCCCGCATACCCTCCAAGGATATTCCAAGCGGTTGCCAATACAACGAATTGCAAAACGACATAGCCAGCAAAGAAATAGTACTCATTGACGCCTAAACGGGTCAAAGTTAGCCCTGCCAGAACAACTGTACATGCTCCAATAAAAAATACTGATGCCTTCATCGCTTAACGCCCAAAGAGCCCTTGCGGACGTAGAGCTAGTGCTCCCAAAAGTAAACCAAATGCCACCGCTGGAGCCCACGACGGACCGTAAAAAGTCGCGGTCAAACTCTCAGCAACTCCTAGGATCAAAGCAGCAACTAATGTTCCCGGGATGCTTCCCATGCCGCCAAGTACTGCTATGGCAAAAACGCGTCCTATGTATTGACGCCCCATCGAGGGCTCGACGGGACCAATTACTATCAGCAACGCACCAGCCAAACTGGCGGTCATAATGGCAATACCGAATGCAATTTGTTTAATGTGTGTTGGATTAATTCCCATGAGCTGCACAGCAATCTGGTCTTGCGCTACCGCCATGATTGCGCGCCCCGTAAACGTCTTGGATAGAAACAATTGAATGCCAAAGGTCAATATGAGAGCCGCCAAGAACGGCGCAACCATCCGTAGAGGAAGGGTTATCGCTCCATGTCCCACCGTCTCACCGATATACGCAGCTTCCACCATACGGTAATCAACGCCATAAGAAATAATTAACAACACCTCAATCACAAACATGACTCCAAAAAAGAATGCCAGCCCTCGTAATGGGTCGTCACCACGGGCTTCGAAACAAACGTGATATACCCGGTAAAAAACAACTCCTCCGGCAAAAAAAACTGGCATAAATAAAGTACCACTCACGATGGGATCCAGGCCCAACCCAGAGTTGGCCATGTAAGCGGTATAGGACCCAAGGATTACGAAAGCTGGATGAGCGATATTGACAATGTTTAATTGTCCGAAGGAAAGTGTTAGGCCAACGCTAACCGAAGCATAAAAACCGCCCAGTAACAGACCAGACAAAACAGCATTTAAAAATAACTGGTGTTCAAACACGGCCAACAATTCAAATGCACTTTGCCGTTAAACCGCCATCCACAACTAGCTCCGTCCCATTAACATACCTGGCCTCGTCAGATGCGAGATAAAGCGATGCATATGCTACATCCCAAGCATCTCCCATTTTCCCGGACGGGCACATGGCGTTGCGATCTGCGACCATTTTCTCTCCATCTCCATCGCCATACTGGAAAGCAATTCGAGAAGTTACCATCGGCGTATTCATTAGTCCTGGACACACAGTATTCACCCGCAGACCTTGAGCCGCGTACTTTAGTGCAATTGCTCTACTTAATTCTATCAAACCACCTTTAGCCGCATGATAAGCTATCATGTCTCGACCCATATAACGCATCCCTGCTACCGAAGAAATGTTAACAATTGCCCCACCTCCACCCGAAAGCATTGGAGGTACCGCGTACTTGCAGCATAGAAATGCACTTTTAAGGTTCAGATTGATGTTCCCGTCCCAAACTTCCTCCGACATGTCTACCACGCCGCCTGGAGCAGAGCCTCCTACGTTGTTGTGTAACACGTCGATACCACCGTATTCCGCCACACATGCGCTAACCATATCGGCTACGTCCAAGGATTTAACAACGTCTGCTTGGTAAGTACTACAAACCCCTCCCTCCGCCTCAATAATCGATTTAGTTTCCTCTGCCGCATCTAAATTGATATCTACCGCGAAGATCTTTGCACCCTCGCGAGCAAACAGCACGGCACACGCCTTTCCATTCCCCCAACCAGGGCCAATGGAGCCCGCACCAACAACCAATGCTACTTTCCCCGCAAGCCGACCAACCATGAATTACTCCAACGTGCACACCAAAATTACCACTAAATTGGCTTCCATCAATTGGTTCCAATTCAATGAAATCACATCCTCATCAGGCATTTCACTACGATCTAGTACGATCAAAACTCTGTGTAACTAATGTACAAATACTTCGTCTAAAAGGCCGCACTCAAACATTAGGGAAAAGTGGGACTGAGATTTATCATGCACTGCGGAAATAAGACTTGCCTGGGCTTGCACATACTCATTTTCTGCATTGAGGAGATCCAACGTCGTCCTAGTTCCGACTTCAACTTCCCTGCGAACTCCTTGAAGTGCCATTTCGTTGGCAGAAACCGATGCCTCAATAGACGAAATTTGTCCATCCGTCCTTTGCAGAGTATTCCAAAGTGATAAGATTTTCCGATCCAAGCTGAGCTTCGTCGATTTTTCGTTTTCTAAAAGTATTCGAATTTCAATTTTAGCGCTGTTTAAATCAGACCTAGATTCCCCAGAATCATAAAGTGGCACGGTTAAAACTCCCTCAAGGCTCAGGTCACGTGACCGATCAATGGTAGCCGCCGAATTTCTCGCATCCGATAAAGAGGCTTCGAGAGATATCGTTGGCAAAAGAGCCGATCTTTTCTCCAGCACTGAATACCTCGCCAAGTTATGTTCTAACCGTACTTTCCTCATGTCCGAATTTTTTTCATATGCAAGCGCCCGTGCCGATTCAATCGTTAATGGAAGTTGGTACCGACCCAACAGATCCAACGACCACGTGACATCATTCAAGTGAAACATTGGTCCTATCGTCTCCTCAAAATTTGCCAACGATTCTTGAAGGGTTAAATCTGCTGATATACGGTTGGAGACCGCATCCTGCAAACGTGCCCTCGCCTGAGAGACGTCTGTCCGAGTGACTTCTCTCAATTTTGATTTTTTTTGTGTCGCCACAAACTGCTCATTTAAGACTTTCTCATTACTCGTTGAAACCATTACTAGATTCAGGTCCCGCCAAACACTAATATATGCCGAAACTGCGCCAACAATAATTTCCTGTTTCGTTTTTCTGAGTTGCTCAGACGATATTTCTTTTAAAATCGTGCTTTTCTTGATTGCGGCGCTGGCTTCCCCAAAATCAACCAAGTGCTGCGATAAAGAAAGGGTAGCAGAAACAGGATTAAACGAAGTCGTGCTGGCAACGGAAGTCGTTGTGTCCGTTGTTGTTCTTTTGCGCCCTCCTTTTATTTTTAAACTCACATCTGGCCTCCACACAGACCGAGCTTTATTCACTCCTTCGCCGGCTTCCAGCAACAAAAGCTCCCCGGCAGTTAACTCCGGACTTCTACTTAAAGCCCTGTATACCGCCGCCTCCAAAGTCTCTGAACGGACGTCGGACAGGGGCAAAATGAGAATTGCTCCCACGAGGAAGAAGAACAACCCCTTCCACCGAAAGCACATGTCTACAAGCCCCAAAATAATTCTCGCAAAGTTCCCCGCCAATTTGCGCCCCCAGAGGATTGAAGTTTTTTCAGTGCAGGCATTACGGCTCTGAAAAACTACTGCCGATAGTCCTCAAGATTGGATAAAGGAAATAGGTGATCAAGCGTCGTTCTCCTACTCTAAATTTGCCAGTTACCTTCATCCCAGGAATCATACGAAAATTCGGCGGCGTATCACGGAGATTTACTTCCTTAATTTCTGCTAGTGCCCGATACGTATTTTCAGATTTCCCATCCAGATTTTGTGCAACCGTATCGGCAGATATGTAGGTCAATTGTCCTGACACGTCACCGTGCTTTTGCGCCGGCAATGCCTCCAATTGAATTGTGACCTCTGAATCCGGAACCAACTTGCTGATGTCTTTCGGGCTTATATCAAATTCGACCGCCAAGCTCCCCCCAGTAGGAACCATCGTCACAAGAACGGATCCTTCGGTAAACACCGCACCCGAATACAGTCCGTGCAATTCTAAAATCAATCCGTCGACCGGAGCGAACATTGTCACGTCGATCGACTCTCTTTTGATCTTAATACTTTCTTGTTTAAGGGAATCCCTCTGATCCTCAAGAATAGACAACTCATCGCTAATGCCCGCATACCATTGACTTACGTATTCTTGCCTGTTCGCCGACGCATTGGCGCTTTTTGACGAAAGTTCTGACAGTTTATTGTTGATCCGTTGAAAATCCCGCTCCACGGAAAGACGTTTGCTTTTTGACTGGAGCAGCTGAGTATTTGAAATTAGTTCTTCTTCATATAATTCTGTTTTTGCCGCCTCAAGTGTGTGCTCAATCTTTAGTTGCTCCTTCACGATTCTGATGTCTTCACGAGTGGATTGTATTTCCTTGGAGACCCGATTTATTTCTGTATCCAACGATTTCATTTTTGCCTGAAATTGGGACAATCGATCACGATAAATATCGCGTTGTCTCAGATTGGCAGGCTCAACTTCAATAGGCCCGTCCCTCCTTGCAAGCTCGATCAGCAACCGTTCAATCCTTGCCTCGGTTGCCTCCATCTTGCTGTTCAATTTTCGTAAATCTGCCTCCTGCAGCGTGGAATCAAAGATAACAAGCGGTGTTCCAGCGGAAACATGTTGGCCACGCGAAATTAGGACTTCTCTAACGACAGAATTGTAGTTCGCCTGCACGTCGATATTTGGGGTCGACGTGGTTATCTGACCATTTGCTGATACGGTAGTATCTACCACGGAAACAGTCGCCCACCCTATTAGGAACAAAAACATAACACCCAGAACAATGGTAGATTGTGTCACCGGTTTTGGAATTTTTCTCTTTCTTAAGCGGTCGATATCCGGATCAAACTCGTCTAGCAACTCAGAAATTTTCTTGTCGCCATCCGTCTGTTTATTGGTCGGGTCTTGTTCACCGACGGCAACACCATCGCCATCTTCTGAACTCCCATCCGCAAATGCATCCACCGATAACTTATCATTTGCAGCTCTCACGTGACCGGCCAGCTGCTGCATCATATTCAACGCAACGTTTGGTGAACTTTTCAAATATTGTAAAAAGGCTTCTTTCCCTATTTCTTTTACGACAGCTTCCCCATTTGCTCTCGCCATTGCACTTCTAGGTTGATTGTCTATCAGCGCCATTTCGCCAAAAAGAGAGCCTTTGCCAAGTTCCGCGAGAGTTACATATTCCTCCCCGTTGAATGTACAAATCTCAATTACGCCAGACTCAACGACATAAGCGACGTTCCCAACGTCTCCCGCTTTGAACAACACGTCCCCTGCCGCCAGCGTGCGAAGTACCTCAGTTTTTTGTTGATTACCCTCAGCCACTACTAACTTTCTCAGTTACGGCAGCATCATCCTCTGCAAATTTGGCAGACATGATACGACGCTGTCTCTCATACGTGTCTTTAAAAAAACCTGGGACATTTTTCATTTCATCAATTGTTCCAGATTGTGCGATCTTTCCTTCGTTAAGAACAAATATTTTATTACACAACTGGAGATGCCATAATCGATTGGAGATCATCAGAATGGTTCTCCCAACCCCTATATCAGGCAACGTTTCGAACAAGTGAATCTCACTTTCCACGTCGAACCCACTGAACGCATCGTCTAGAATTAAGATCCGTGGATTCCGCATAAGCGCCCTGGCAATAGCCAACTTTTGGCGGATTCCAGTTGATAGATTTGACGCATTTTCCTCAAGCAATGTTTCATAGCTTTGAGGCATCAACTCAATCTCTTTGTGCACCCCCACCTTTTCGGTGGCCCATCGCACACGCTCCATAGGAGCACTGGGCATGGGTCTTCGCAAGTTTTCTAAGATGCTACCCTGAAAGAAATAACTCTCGGATCCTACCAACGAAATCTGTGACCTAATATGGCTCAAATCCAGAAGGCGCAAATCCGTGTTATCCAATAAAACCGAGCCAGATTGTGGACGATAAAGGCCCTGTAGTAATTTCGCGACCGTGCTTTTCCCACAACCACTTTTCCCAGTTAGTCCAACAATTTGGCGAGGGGCTATTTCCATGTTGAAGTCAGATAGAATAGGAACGGCGCTCTCATACTCAAAGTTTACATTTTTAAGTTCTATCGCTCCGGAGAGTTGTGGCTTCTGTCCCTTAATAGTGGTTTCGGCAGCAGCATTCATTACTGATCCAAGAGACTTAATTATCTGTGACAAGCGTCGGAATTCGGTACTCAGCGTAACCAATTGGGTAATCGGACGAGACACCCGTGAGGCCAGCATATTAAATCCAACCAAGACACCCGCCGAAACACTTCCGGCGAAGACCAAGTGCACCCCAACAAAGATTACGGCAGCGGTCATCAACTGCTGCATGGTTCCTTGGACATTGGTTTGGATCGCGCTTAGTTGTTGTGTCTTTTCGTTTGCAAGCAGGAACTCTGCTTCTGCTTCCCTCCAGGCCTCGCGCAAAGAAGGCTCCAACGCAAGGCCCTTTACATTTTCAATACCATCCACCACCACCGTCAACAATTCTTGTCGCCGGTTATCTAACCCGGATGAAACCCCAAGAGCTTTTCTATGCCGGTTTCCAGCAAAAATGGTCAGTAACGCACCTGTCACGCCAAACCCAAGAACAATGAAAAATAAAATGGGGCTATAAAAAAACAAAATCGGAACAAACACAAACAGGCTGACAGCGTCTAGGACAGTTGGAAATATCTTTTGTGTTAATATGCTTTTTACTTGCGCTACGTATTGTGGCAACCGCTGCAACGTCGTGGAATCACGGTTGAACCGCTGCATAGGCAAAGTCAAAAGCGTATCAAAGGCCCTAATAGATAATTTCGCATCAATTTTCTGACCCAGAAAATCTAGAATAAAGGTTCTTATGTATCCTAAAAACCCGTTAACAACATATGCAAACAAGACACCACAAGTAATAACGTAAAGAGTCGAATAGGCTTGGTAGTTAACTACCTTATCAAGAACGATCATCATAAAAACGGCAGGAACCAATGCCAAAATATTTACAAGCAGTCCGATGACAGTAACCTGAATAAGCAGCACCTTATTCCTCAGTAACTCTCCGATAATCCATGCTGTAGAAAATTCTTGGCTCTCATCCGTAATATGTAGCTTCTTTCTGAGAAGAAGCACCTCCCCGAGCCAAGCTTTCTTTAACTCCTTGGTGTCGATATTTTGGGCTCTGGTCTCCGGTTTGCTTGGATCTATAACTAAAACGGAGCTCAAACCATCTTTTTGTTTGTTGTATCGAATTGCAATTATGTATCTACCATTGTGTAGACGCAAAATTTGTTGCTTTTTTGCTAATGATTTTTCTAATTGCTGTTCGGTAATTTTGCTTGGCTTTGCCCGCAAATCAAACTGTCGTGCAAGAACTGCCAGTTCACTTATGGATAACTCCCGGTCATCCACATTATAGCGTTCCGGGATATCATTTGGCCCAATATTGACGCCGAACTGGCGACCGATGAGCAGAAGTGCTTTTAGCCCGCTTCGCATTTCAACATCACGTTACAAGAAAACCCCCGGGGATATAACAATATCCCCGGGGGCAAAGTGCAAGAGCTATTACCGTTATCGTCTTACGCAAAATCTCCGCCGTCATCGACTTCTTCTGGTGGAGGTGCCTCACCCTCCCCACCGGGCATCGGCTCTGGCCCAGGATCTGCTGGCATATCATCTGGTGGAGGCATATCAGCAGCCGCTTCATCCATAGTCGCCGCCAAGTCGTCCAGTCCACCTAAGTCGCCTTCTGGGGGCGCTCCCGGATCGCCTTCGCCACCGGCCATACCCGGATCACCTTCATCAGCCCCCATCATGCCATCTCCTGGCGGGGGACCATCTTCATGCCCTAGTGGTGGAGGTCCATCTTCATGCCCTAGTGGTGGAGGTCCATCTTCATGCCCTAGTGGTGGAGGTC
>CAJWOI010000062.1 GCA_913044255.1 uncultured Alphaproteobacteria bacterium | reverse complement strand
CCCGGCCGAATAGCTCGCCAGTAACCTTATTGACCCCAGCATCAGTTGCCTGTGCGGATAGCACTACTGCAACCAGAAGCGTATAGGGGTTCCTATAATTTAGCTCACCTTTAGGGTCCGGTTTCAGGGCGGCAAACCTTCGGAATACCTCCTCTATTTGAGCTTTCTTCATAAGATCCTTTAGATTTATGGGGCCACTTGACACATTACTGGCAATACTTCTCCCGCCGCAACCGCGTCACGGTGTTTCTCTAAAGAGAAACACACACAAATTTGCTCGGCGAGAAAAGAAGCTTATCATAGCCCTGCGTCATCTACCTCGCCGACTGGTTCCGGTAGTAAGGGGTGTAACCATATGAATGATGAGCTGTTGTTCGACGCCGTTCTGCGTCCGAATCGGTCTCTGGCAAAAAATGGATTCATAGTAGTCATGGGACTCATGTCGATACTGTGTGTGTTCGGCGGTGGCATGTTTATGTTGGCGGGCGCGTGGCCCGTAACGGGTTTCCTAGGCCTCGAGCTAGTGCTTCTGTATGTTGCTTTTCAGCTAAACCGCCGCTATGGACTTCTAACAGAGACGGTTCAATTACGCCGCTCCAGCCTCACGGTCTCGCGTTGTTCCCCAGGCGGCCATCAGACCGTATGGTACTTCCAACCATACTGGCTCAAGGTAGAGTTCAATCCGGAGGCCGAGCATACCAGCCGGGTCATACTAACTTCTAAGGGTAACCGCGTATCTCTAGGGTCGTTCTTATCGCCTCGTGAGCGCGCCCAGTTCGCCAAAGCCTTGACCACGGCTCTTCGTCACTGCGCAAGCATCACTCCACTAACCAACTGACATTCACGCGCAGTGGAATTTCAAGCATTATTTAGCAAGATCGACCTTCCGACTGTGGTACGACCACGCCACAGAATCAGTGGAGTTGAATGACGGCCGCGACGGACGAGAAGTCACCACTTTTCGGCATACCTATCCAGCAAAACCTAGCATATCCCGCATGCGATACAGACCCGGAGGCTGAGGCTGTAACCAAATAGCCGCTCGCACTGCGCCGGCAGCAAAAATTTGTCGCGAGGTCGCTTGGTGGGTCAGCTCCAACCGGTCATTTTCTCCAGCAAGGATAACACTGTGGTTACCAACCACGTCTCCCCCGCGTAGCACTGCGAAACCAATATCACCACGTCGACGCTCGCCGGTTATACCATCACGGGCTCGTTGACTGACCCGTCCCAAGTCGACGTCGCGCCCCTTTGCAACGGCTTGGCCCAGAGCCAACGCTGTACCAGAAGGAGCATCAACTTTATGGCGATGGTGCATTTCCAAAATTTCAATGTCAAAGTCATCACTCAGCGCATTGGCGGCCTGCTCAGCTAGCGCAATTAGCACGTTTACACCTAAACTCATATTCGGCGCCCAGAAAATCGGTGTCCGCTCCGCAGCCGCACCCAGTGCCGTTTCATCCCCTTGGCTCAGTCCGGTCGTGCCGATCACATGGCAAACCCCAACGGCTGCCGCCAAACTAGCGTGACCCACGGTTGCCTCAGGCCCAGAAAATTCGATCACGGACTCTGCTTCCTCAAACACTTCCCTCGCATTATCTGTTATTTTTATTCCTAAAACATCAACCCCAGCTGTCGAACCAACATCCCTCCCAAGCGCCGGATGTTCGGCCCGTTCACTAGCCGCTACTAAGCGAACACCATCTGTCTGAATTATCTCACGAACCAAGGATTGGCCCATACGCCCCGCAGAACCAACTACGCCAATATTAAGGTCCGTCATTTAACGGGCCTCATAGAGTGCGGGAATCTCCGGTGTACACAAAACGCACGACCAGCCACTCGACGACTTAGTCTCGAAGGTCATCCCATAAGTCCTTTACTTTTGCGAAAAATCCGTCGGCTTCAGGGCTATTTTTTTTGTCCACACCCGCCTCGAATTCACGCAATAACCCTTTTTGTTTCTCGGTCAGATTGATTGGTGTCTCGACTTTTGTCTGGACTATCATGTCGCCAAAGCCTTTCCCCCGGACCGCTGGCATGCCTTTTCCTCGCAACCGAAACTGCTGACCGCTCTGAGTCCCTTCCGGTATTGTCACCCTAGCACGCCCACCCTCAAGGGTAGGCACCTCGACCATGCCTCCAAGAACCGCTTGAGTCATTGTAATCGGCACGCGACAATAAAGTTCCGCTCCATCACGTCGGAACAAACTGTGAGGGGAGATCTTTAGAAAAATATAAAGATCCCCAGGAGGTCCACCCCGGACCCCGGCCTCTCCCTCCCCGGAAAGCCGGATTCGCATCTCGTCATCCACGCCACGGGGGATATTTACCTGGAGCTGTTTTTCCTTTGCTACCCGGCCTCCACCGCCGCATTCAGCACACACATTTTTAATAATTTGGCCGATACCTTGGCAATTAGGGCAAGTCCGCTCAATGGTAAAGAATCCTTGTTGCGCCCGCACCTTCCCAGCACCTTGGCACGCGTTACAAGTGGCGGGCGCTGAACCTTTTTCTGCCCCACTACCGCCGCACTCTTCGCATGTTGCCGCGCTAGTCGTGCGAATTGTGGCGCTTTTGCCGTTGTAGGATTCTTCAAGTGATACCTCGAGATTATAGCGAAGATCGGCCCCCGAATGGGCATTCGAGTGCCCTCGTTGCCCGACAAAGTCGCCAAACAGATCGTCAAACACGTCAGCAAAACTTGACGCAGTAAATCCAAAACCACCGCCCGGACCGCCCGAAGCGCCGTCAAAAGCAGAATGACCAAACTGATCATAGGCGGCTCGTTTCTCATCATCCTTGAGAACACCGTAGGCTTCAGATAACTCCTTAAATCTTTTTTCAGCATCGGTGTCGCCCGGATTGCGATCTGGGTGACACTCCATTGCAAGACGGCGATACGCTTTCTTGATCTCCCCATCGCTCGATTTTCGGGCTAGACCGAGCGTTTCGTAATAATCGCGCTTGGCCATCGACAAGTTACTCCGCTAATCGCCTGGAAAAGTTAACCGTCGCGGCCAAAATCCGCTCTCGCATAAGTGCCAAATAGTTGGGAGCGGGGTCTCAAGGGATTCGTTTTATTGGCTGCCCTACCGCGCCGCCTGATCGTCGTCCTTAACCTCTTCAAAGTCAGCGTCAACCACTGTCTCATCGCTTCCAGCATCCGTCTCCCCAGTAGCCCCCTCAGCACTATTGCCGGCGGCCGCGCCGGCGGCCTCCGCTTGTTCTTTATACATGGCCTCTCCAAGTTTCATTGACACTTCCTGAAGCTTGTCGATGCCGGTCTGTATCGGAGTTGGGTCTTCCCCATTCATAGCTTCACGAAGGGAAGTGATCGCCGTCTCGATCTCACCTTTATCTATGTCGCTGATCTTATCGCCAAATTCACCCAGAGATTTTTCTGTCGCATGAATCAAACCGTCAGCGTGATTTCTCTTATCCACTAGTTCTCGCCGTTGACGGTCTTCATCGGCATGCTGTTCAGCCTCAGCCACCATACGCTCGATATCGTCTTCGCCAAGGCCTCCCGAGGCTTGGATACGTATTTGCTGCTCCTTGCCTGTGCCCTTGTCTTTAGCAGACACGTTGACAATCCCATTCGCATCTATGTCGAAAGTGACTTCGATCTGCGGCATTCCTCTGGGCGCAGGCGGAATTCCCACCAAATCAAATTGACCAAGAGCTTTATTATCAGTAGCCATCTCCCTTTCACCTTGGAATACTCGGATGGTGACAGCCTGTTGATTGTCATCCGCCGTAGAGAATGTCTGGCTCTTCTTGGTTGGGATTGTAGTGTTACGTTCTATCAAGCGGGTAAACACGCCGCCCAAAGTTTCAATTCCCAGGGACAACGGCGTCACGTCCAGCAACAGCACGTCCTTTACATCACCACTGAGTACCGCGCCCTGAATTGCAGCGCCTACCGCCACTACCTCATCCGGGTTCACCCCTTTATGTGGCTCACGACCGAAGAAATTCTTCACTGTCTCTACAACTTTGGGCATTCGGGTCATTCCGCCAACCAGGACTACATCGTCAATCTCGTTAGCACTTAGCCCGGCATCCTTTAACGCCTGTTTACATGGAGCGATGGTACGCTCAACTAAATCACCGACCAGCGCCTCAAGCTTAGCGCGAGTCAACTTGATTGCTAAATGTTTGGGCCCTGCCTGGTCAGCAGTGATGAAGGGGAGATTAATTTCAGTTTGGGCCGTACTCGACAGCTCTACCTTGGCTTTTTCAGATGCTTCCCTAAGGCGTTGCAATGCTAGTTTGTCATCCCGCAGATCTATGGCGCTTTCCTTTTTAAATTCGTCGGCCAGGTAGTTAACAATGCGAAGATCGAAGTCCTCTCCCCCCAAGAAAGTATCGCCATTGGTCGCTTTTACTTCGAATACGCCATCCCCAATCTCCAGGACCGAGACATCAAAGGTGCCGCCACCTAAGTCATAAACGGCGATAATCCCGCCCTCTTTTTTATCTAACCCATAACCGAACGCGGCGGCAGTCGGCTCGTTAATGATCCGTAAAACTTCAAGGCCAGCAATTTGGCCTGCGTCTTTTGTTGCCTGACGTTGTGAATCGTTAAAATAGGCCGGCACCGTGATTACCGCTTGATCCACCTCTTCCCCAAGATAGCTTTCCGCCGTTTCCTTCATTTTCTGCAGAACAAAGGCGCTAATCTGGCTCGGCGCATATTTCTTGTCCTTGGCCTCAATCCATGCGTCCCCATTGTCAGCTTTCACAATCTCATAGGGCACCATATCAGCGTCCCTGCGCACCAACGGGTCCTCATACGATCGACCGATGAGGCGTTTGATAGCGAAAAAGGTGCCGTCGGGATTGGTCACCATTTGCCGCTTTGCGGGCTGACCAACCAAGCGTACTCCGTCATCAGAGAACGCCACGATGGATGGGGTGGTGCGCGCTCCCTCGGAGTTCTCGATCACTCGAGCATCTTTGCCCTCCATCACAGCAACACAGGAATTGGTGGTGCCTAAATCGATACCAATAATCTTACTCATCAGTTCCTCTTACACCCACGCGAGCGCAGCTTCGCAATGCTCAAAAGCATCGTGGATTTTACCTTCCGTACCGGTTATCCGACGATCCCATGCCCAAATTAGAACTTGGAATCCGGAATTATATGGGGGCAATGAGTGCCTGGTACAAGCGCAGACACCCCTGAATTATGCTAAAACCTATACAAAGGGCGCTCACAGATCACTTGGTTCTTGAGCCTTTTTGGCCACCCCTACCATCGCCGGGCGCAAGAGCCGGTCATGAATGCGGTACCCTGCCTGCAATACCTGCACCACGGTTCCGGCCGAATACTCCTCATGTTCAACCTCAAACATAGCCTGGTGAAAGTTGTGATCAAAGGTCTCACCGAGCGGCTCAAGACGCTCAATACCGTGACGAGCCAAAACAGTCTCAAACTCCTGGCGGGTCATCTCAATGCCGTCGCGAAGGCTACCGATCCGCGCGTCGCTCTCATCCGACTCAGCCAATTCAGTCGGCACGCTTTCTAGAGCGCGTTGTAAATTGTCTGCTGCGCTTACGATATCTCGCGCCAAGCTAGTAATGGCGTACTTAGCAGCCTCCTCTCGCTCCCGTTTTGCCCGTTTGCGTAGGTTCTCGGTTTCGGCTAGCGCCCGCAGCAACTGATCTTTTAGCGCTTCAGCATTCGCTTCCGGGTCATCCTTGACGCCATCTTCATCGTTACTACCATCTGAAATCGCACCATCGCCATCCGTCGCGATATGCTCATCGACACCTTTTGTAGAAGAGTCGTTCGCTAGCTCTGTGCCAGAGGGTTCATCCTCAGAAAGGACTTCATCCCGTCGCCTGGCCAGTGACGCACTTCCTGCATTCGTCTGGTGATCCTTATCATCGTTCATCATTCTCTCGCAGAACCTTTTCAACTCATCAGCCGACTAATTGCACGCGCGGTATAATCCACCATCGGTATAATTCGCGCGTAATTTATCCGGGTCGGCCCTATCACCCCGATCGCGCCAAGCGGGCGCGACGGCCTAGCATTAGCCATGGTACCAAGTGGCGCTACAATTAATGAACAGCCCGCCAAATTAAACAACCGATTATCAGCACCTATAAACACATGGACGCCATCACCAGCCTGAGTGGTTTCAATTACCTTCAACAAACTTTTTTTCTTCTCCAATATATCGAATAAATGCCGCAACCTTTCAAGGTCCGCCAGAGCATCAACTTCCTCAAATAAATTCGCTCGACCGCGCAAAATAAGAATCTGATCGTTACCGTCACTCGACCATGTGGCGACCCCGGCCTCCACGACACGAGCTGCAAGTGCATCCAGCTGACTTGAATGGGTTTCGAGTTCCTCGACAATCGTCTCGTGCGCTTCCGACAAAGTACGCCCGGAAAGTCGGGAGTTCAGATAATTGGCGGCTTCAATAAGGGTGGAAGGGGTGAAGCCGACCGGCAAATCGATCAATCTGTTTTCCACCAATCCCGTCTCGGTGATCATTATGGCCAGCGCCCTGCCCGATGAAAGGAGTGCAAATTCAACGTGGCTTACGGGCGCCTCGGACTTAGGCGCTACAACTAGACTCGCCGTTTTGGTAAGGTCAGACAAAAATTCCGTCGTTTCACTTAGCACTTCGGATAAACTGCGCCCGTTACCCACACATTTACTTTCGATGTTTTCGCGCTCATCAGCCGTTAAATCCCCCACTTGTAACAACCCATCCACGAACAGTCGCATGCCGCGATCAGTCGGTAACCTTCCCGCCGACGTATGTGGCGCATACAGCAAGCCCAACTCTTCAAGATCAGCCATAACATTGCGGATCGTGGCCGATGATAATTGTAGTGAAAGGCGCTTCGAAAGCGTCCTAGACCCTACTGGCTCGCCTGTTTCGAAAAACGTTTCTACAATCTCTCGAAAAATTTCTCGCGAACGGCTGCTTAGTTCATTGATCATATGCGGTACCGCCCGACACCCAGAGCGCACAACCCTGCGAATCTAATTCCCACCTAGGAATCCGTCAACGTTATCCCTATGGCGTGTACCTCGATTTGTGGGGCTAGACGGATTTTGCCCATCGCGCTAGCTTGGAACCCTCTGTTTTTTGGTTTAGGTGTAAAGCCATGAGGTCTTCCGGTCGTGCAGCCACGGATTTGCGACACATTACGCTTGAGGCTGACGTCAGCAAACATGCTGAAGGGTCCTGTTTTGCAAGGTTTGGCGACACACATGTTTTGTGCACGGCGAGCATGGAGGAACGTGTCCCGCCCTTCCTTCGCAACAGCGGCCGGGGGTGGGTTACGGCAGAATACGGGATGTTGCCTCGATCCACTAACGTACGTACTGATCGCGAGGCAGCCCGTGGACGTCAGACAGGCAGAACCCAAGAAATTCAGCGTCTTATTGGACGCAGCCTGCGCGCAGTCGTTCGATTGGACGGCTTTGGTGAACGTCAAGTTCGTCTGGATTGTGATGTGATTCAAGCGGATGGCGGCACTCGCACTGCTTCTATTACTGGGGCTTACGTCGCGCTTCACAGAGCATTTGATCACTTAATCCGAGAGGGCCTGATCTCATCACAGCCCCTTGTCGATCAGGTGGCCGGCATCTCCTGCGGCCTAATCGGCGGCGAGGTGATGGCCGATCTTGATTATTCTGAGGATAGTGCCGCTGAGGTTGACGCAAATTTCGTAATTACCTCAGGTGGTGGCTTGGTCGAGGTTCAAGCGACTGGCGAACAGGGACCGTTCAGCCGCGTCCACCTTGACAAAATGCTCAGGATCGCTGAAGTGGCCTGCGATCAACTTTTTCTCATACAGCGCGATGCTTTAGGGCTTTCTAGAGATTCGATTGACACATAAAGATGGCGGTGTACTAAGAGATGCACAGCCCCAACAACCCTTAGTTACTCATGGCGTCATTGTTGAATCGCGAGGTCGTGGTTGCCAGCCATAACCCCGGAAAAGTTATAGAAATTCAAACCCTACTTGTGCCCCATGCTGTGCGGATCAGCTCAGCCATTAAATTTGACCTCGCCGAACCTGACGAGACGGGAACAACGTTTGCCGCGAACGCAAGACTCAAAGCAGTTGCGGCTCGTGACAGTACTGGCTTAACGGCGATTGCGGATGATTCAGGTCTAGTAGTACCCGCGCTAGGCGGCGCACCCGGAATTTATTCGGCACGTTGGGCAGGGCCGAGTAAAAATTTCAGCATGGCTATCGAGCGGCTCAAAAAAGAGCTCGGAGCTAAAAATCCATCGGCCCACTTTATCTGTGCACTTGCGGTTGCGTGGCCCGAAGGTCCGTGCGAACTTTTTGAAGGAAGAGTATTTGGAACTCTGATTTTCCCACCGCGCGGACAGAATGGTTTTGGATACGATCCAATTTTTCGGCCTAGGGGGTCCGAACAAACATTTGCCGAGATGCAACCTGCGCAGAAGGAACAAATTAGTCATCGTAAAAATGCCTTCTCAAAACTCAGCAAGCGGTGCTTTGGTATGGAGCCAAAAGCCAAAACATTTAAGAGTAGTTAGTTTGGCCTCGAGGGGATCCGAAGAAAGCAGGACACCACACACTAGTGCGATGGCCGTGTATTTCCATTGGCCATTTTGCCAATCCAAGTGCCCCTACTGTGATTTTAATAGTCATGTCTCGTCCCGCGTTGATCAAGTCGAATGGTGCTCCGCCTTGCTCGCAGAAACGAACCGGATGGCTTCATACCTTCCCATGCGCAGAATCAGTAGTATTTTTTTTGGAGGTGGCACACCCTCGCTTATGCCCCCCAAAACCGTGTCCGCAATACTGAACGCTGTAGCACAGCATTGGGAAATTGCGGCCAACGCTGAAATCACTCTGGAAGCCAACCCAACGTCCGCTGATGCTGGGCGGTTTAAGGACTTTCGGCGAGCCGGGATCAATCGGCTGTCACTTGGAATACAAGCGCTGGACAACAATGCTTTACGTTTCCTCGGGCGTGGTCATGACCAAGCGGAAGCAATAGCAGCAGCAGACGCTGCCAACACGATTTTTGACCGCACCTCCTTCGATTTAATATACGGGCGCCCACAACAATCGATTAAGTCATGGAGGCATGAACTTAAGCGAGCTCTAGATTTGGCTGGAGATCACATTTCACTGTATCAATTGACTATTGAAAAAGGCACTCCCTTTTATGACCAACATAAACGAGGGAAATTAATATTGCCTAATGATGACCACGCCGCCTCTCTCTATGAAACCACTCAAGACCTGATGGATGGAGCTGGTCTCCCGGCATACGAAATTTCAAATCACGCAAGTATCGGGAACGAAAGTCGGCACAATCTGACCTACTGGCAATATCAAGATTATTTGGGTATTGGACCGGGTGCGCACAGTCGCATCACGATCAAATCACACGTTCACGCACTCGAGCAGATCCGGGCACCAACGAGGTGGATATACTCCGCTACACAACGTAGTGGAGGAGGTTTACGTAATGAGCGTCTCAGTACTGATCAGTGTGTGCGAGAAATGATTATGATGGGCCTACGTTTAAAAATAGGGGTGGACCGACGATCATTCATGCATCGATTGGGAATTGATCTAAATGACACGCTCGATCTTTCCGCGGTTGGGCGTTTGGAGAACGCAGGACTGATCGAAAACGACGCGGTTGGCCTTCGACTAAGCGCCCGTGGGCGGCTAACACTCGACTCTGTGTTGGCCCGACTTGTGCCGTAACGCCGATACTAAACACTACCTCGGCTCACCAACGAACTCCCTCCGCGCTGCATCGATAACCTGAAACCCATCTGCTGTTATCTTGTAAACCGCAAGTGTTCGTTCAACCACACCATTGCGACCAAAACGAAACATCCCTTGAATACCAGCAAAACCACTGGTCGCCACAAGTCTAGTAGACGCTGTCGAATAGGTCCCTTCGGTATGCGCCGTTCGAATTAATACCCCGGCTAGCGAAACAGCATCATATGCGAGCGCGGCGCGCCTTGGGGGCAGACCATCAAAACCATTTCCGTAGTGCCGTTCAAACTGTGCCCAAGTTCCAGTTGGAGGGGCTGCAAACCATCCGTCCTGGAGAGCTGGCTCACCCAAGATGCTCTCGTTATGCCAAAGCTCCGTACCCAATAGTCTCACACTTGTTGCCTCGATATCAAAATACGGGAAAAGCGTCGCAAGTGAACGTAGCTGGCGGCCGCCGGCCGCAATTAACACACAGTCTAAAGGTCGTTGGGAAGGCACACCGGGCCTTTTGTATATTGCAGCTATTCGTTTAACAACCTCCACCGAATCAGTCCCGTTAGGAGAAAAATATTCTACTTGCTCGATCGACAGACTACTTTCTTCCACGCTTTCCTGTAGTGCTACGGCCACCGCGCGACCATACTCGTTATAAGGGACCAAGGCGACAATGCGGCGTAGGCCAGAAGAGGCGGCATAGGACACAATACGCCTAATTTGCTGGTCCGGCGTAAACCCAAATACGTATACCCCGTCTCCGGCTACCAATCGATCATTTGATAATCCAATCATCGGTACTCCGCGCCGACGCGCTACCGGCGCAGCTGCACGAACTGACTCGCTGAAGAGCGGCCCAATTAATAATTGGGCACCTTCGTTAAGCGCTTCACCGGCCACGATGGCTGCCCTCTCGGGGCTCCCGGTCGTATCCTTAATAATTAGGTTTGTATATGAGTCGAAACTATCGAACAGAGCTAATTGTGCCGCGTTCAGCATGGCCCGACCTAGATCAGAACCGCGACCAGTGAGGGGCACCAACAGTCCCACACTAGATCGGACCGGTCCCATGC
>CAJWOI010000061.1 GCA_913044255.1 uncultured Alphaproteobacteria bacterium | reverse complement strand
TTTTTACATTACGGGTCTGTTGTTCGAGAATGCAAGTGAAATTTATTCCCTTGCTCGTGCACTTCGGGCTGGTCGTGGAAAAGACATCAATCTGGAAAAATCACTCGTCCTTTATCTCAGAGCCGCAAAGAAAGGGCACGCCAAAGCTCAGTATTTTTCAGGGTTAATGTATGCTGAAGGCCATGGCACGGCCAAAGATTTTGAAAAAGCGGAACATTGGCTACGTAGGGCGGTCCAGAATAATGACCCAGACGCGAAAGCGTATTTAGGTTACCTACTAGAATTTGGAATCGGCTTAGACAAAGATCTTGTTGAAGCGCGGCAGTTTTATCACGAAGCGGCAAAAGCCGGGCAACCTTGGGCACAAGAGAGATTGTCGACAATCTCACTCGGTAAATAATCAAACTGAACACAACTGAGATGATGTTAAACGCAATTATGAAACCTTACGCTAGTTATATTGTGAAGGGTTTAGGGCTGTTTCTTGGGTTGTTGTTGCTTTCTATCGGCAATACTGTGAAGGCATCCGAGGTTTCTTATTTTTACTCGGAGATTGACTCGGATGATGAAGAATCAGTTCGGATAATAACAATGCGTTATAGCGCGGCCGCGAGTCGATACACCTATAGATTAAGCGCTAAAAAGCTTTCAGGGGTATTGTTAAAGAATCTATCGGGAGGAAGGGCGGTTCTGGCGCGGGAGAGTGAGAAGGGGTATTCCATTGACGTTGCAGACGCGAGTGAGACCAGACCTACAATTACTCCAATTCCCGGCATTCTTACGGTGAATCTACAGACAATTGATATCCGTGAAGGGGATGGTGGCACCTTTCATGTTGGGTGGCTCAAGCCAGATCTACAGACTCTCAAGTATGCACATATCGATGGCAACAGCGAGCAGTGTTGCATCGCTGAAGGTAGCTATCGCTTTAAAGGGAAGGTGCGAATGCCACCAGCCAATTACCTGGCGCCTCATGTATTAGTTGGAAGAGGTTATGTGGCTATTCTTCGGAGCTCCCAACGCGAGGGGAATCCTGTTGCCGTCATGAACCTGTTTGGAATAACGGGGCAAGCAGGTCCAATCGAAGGTTCGCCAAAAAACAAGAAAACGACGGAATTTCTTTTCGGCCCGGGGGCCAATGACGCAGGTTCGAGGGCCGGGTTAACTCAATTACCGTTAGAAATGGAGGTTGGTAGTTGGCTTCAGCCGGAAGGGGTTCATGCTTGGTACGGCCAGAACTATTTGTCTCTCGCCCATCATCCGAATGCCGCGGGTGATGACCTGGTTTTGAAACTCGTTGCAATGCGTCTCCCGGATTCAGCTAATGTTGACTCAGTTTTTTCCTACGAAAAACAACTCCCTAGTAACATTTCTGTTTTGTCGAATCTCGCGGAACCGATTAATAGTTACCGAGCGGGGATGGGGCGAGGAGGACTGGCTTGGCTAGAAGCACATCCAGGACACAAGGTATTCATAAACATTTTTCGAGATAGCAGTTTAGATACTGCAGTTCCGCTGAATCCAGAGATTGCGGGCGCGGTGTCGGTTGAGCAGTTAAGTGGTGAGTCACTTCATTGGTTAGATCAGGGTGAAGATTTTCTACCAGTTAGCTTTATAGCGACTGGGGACAACATGTTGTACCAAGCTGATCTCGAAGATCCTGAAAGCTTCACTGCGTTACCCGATTCAGAACAGCTAGCCCGAGCACTTATTTGGCCACCTATAAATCTTAACGATGACGAAACTATTGGATTTGTTACACCACTAGATGAAGATGATCAGCTGATCTCAGTTTATCGGGTGTATAGGCAGTGGAAGGGCGCAAACCTCGACTACTTTTGGGAGGTGTTGGAAAAGTACTAGACGTTGATAACGAACTAAGGGAAAAACCTGATGCCACTTTTTCGTTTTATATATATCTTTCGCCTGCTGCTTCACCGTATGGTGATCCTGCCAGCTGTCGCTGTTTGTATTATCTTCCTTTTTAATGGGAACGCGTATAGCGCTAGTGTTTCCTTCCCAGAGCCCGTAGTGATCCCGATTTCGACCTGGGTGTATTTTGACACCGATGAGCGGACACTGGATCCAGAAGGACCAAAAGATGATTATCAGATTCGATATGTCGAGTTATTGAGTCCGACAACCTTAGGAGTCACAGCGGCCTACAAAGGGATACGAGGCCCTAAAGACACTAGCTTACTGATCGACTTGAAACAAGTTAATACTTCACTCGTTCATAAACGCCCAGTAAGTCATATCCTAACGTTATACACTGATTATTTAGAAGATGAGGGTAGCCCATGCCACGATGTTTGGGAGGGTGATCTTCAGAAAGTGCCAAATATTACCAACAGTCTCCAAACGCTTGATGGGTACGTGTCGCCAGAGTATTACGAATTGAATGAGAAGTGTTTTAATTTAGCGGCGATTGCTGACTATGTTAAAGAATTTGTACCAACCGCGCGGCGCGTTAACTACAACCCAGGTGATCGGTCGATTGAACTTCACTCTGACGGCAAAAAATTTAAATACCGTTTGGATTTAGATGGTGGTCTCGAGATAGCCGATCAAGGCTTAGGAGTTGTTGGGAAACGCTATCCCACGTCATTAAATGTGGAAGTCGTTTCACTTGAAATCAAGAATAGCTTTTTTGGAGTGTTTGCACTGGATCAAGCTAAATCTGCACGCTTGTTATTGGGCCCGGAGCAAACCAGTTCAAATCTCGGGTTTGTCCCTAGATCACTTTCTTTAGCTCCCAGTCATAAACCCTGGATGGCTTACATAGGTCCACAAGAGGAAAACTGGTTATGGGGTATCTCGGTATGGGAGATTAGTGATGCAAAGAATCAAGCAAGGCGTATTGCCAGTCTTGCTACTGGTAGATTGGCCTACAGCGAGCATCGCGGCTTTGACCATTCGGTTAACTGGACTGGGCCTGACTCGATAATTTATCTGGAAGATGATGAACTTACTCTGACGCATGTACGGGTTATGGAGGGTGGTAAAAGCCAGACGCTCGGGCGATTCTCATTTCAAAAGGGCCATGTTTTTTCTGCGGCTGGGGAAGTGCTTGGGTCACCGTGGAAGCATGACTTTGAATTGTTCAGGTTGGAGGCGATTTCAGCTCTTCCAATCAAAAAAGATCGGGCTATCAGAGTCGTTTGTGTTGCGGTCCTATCACATAACAGCGAGGAAGGCAGTGGCCAAGTTGCTCTTCCACTTATTATCGATTTGCCGTGGAATCTTCAGTGAACAGAAAGATCCTAGTATTTGCTACGTTAAACATTTGTTCCTTTATAGGTTTGGCGAACGCCTCCTTAGCTACGGCTAATGAACAAATCACAGCATATGCGAGCACCGTTGGCCAACAATGGCTGTTTCAAACGTCTTCTGGTGGGGCCCCTGTTAAGGGTGGGTGTTGGAAGAAGAATCGCGCCTATTTAAGTCGAACAACGATTAGTTTGGCATTTGAGCTAGATTTAATTTCTTGGCTAGATGCTCAGATCACGCCAGGTTCCCAAACAAGATATCAATCTATTTATAACTCTTCGCTTGTCGGCCTAGAAAACCGTATGCGTAATAATCAATATCGATGGGTGAAGACCAACAAAGAGGATGAATATTGGACCAATCTAACTTACGAAGGCTCCAATGGCCACAGTGCTGATTTCAAGGTATTAGCGCCGGGGGATCTAGAGCGATACAAAGAAACTCTCTTAAGAAAGTTTGAATCACCTATAAAAACTGCAATAGAGGAATGCCCGATGGGACATAAAACCCCAACGCGGTCACTTCTATTGCTTGTTTATCTCATGCTGCCTTACCTAGAAGATGATAGGGCAGTAGATATCGTGCGTTCGACCGTTGATGCGTGGGTCCAGGCAATCGATAAAGATCGCCCCAAAGACGCTTCTAAATGGCTAAACGCAATTGCATATTTAGTTAGTCGCTTTGACGCCCAAGAAAGTAACTTACTATCCCAACGCCTCAATGAAGAAATCAGGCAGCAATTAATCGCTGCGGCATCAAGTCGGATTGAAAGAATATTAGAGAACAAGAAAATCTCTGCTGATATTAAGATTATCAGACTTTGGCGATATCAGAGTCTGATCTCCGTGATGTCTGAGCTAGGCATTGGGCGCTATAGCGCATTCGCGGAACCTGTCAGTAATGACCCACAAATAAATCTGAGCGTGAAAGAAACCGTTGAGCTATTGGTGTTGGCAACAAGACTCGCTCAAGAAGGTCTCTCGATAGAAGCCGCAAATATTTTGTCAAATCTGCTTATGTGGGAAATCGGCACGGCGGATACAGGTTTAAATTTGACCCACCCAATAGATGAAAAAAACAGAATTACGACGCCATATCCTATTTGGTTGGCACTGGTGCCCGCTTACCAAGAGTTGACCATGTGGATGAGTAATCAGGGCAATCAGTTAACCGCGGAACAGTACAAGACAAGAAGGATGTTTAGCCGTATTCAATATGTATCGGGAATAGCAGAAGAAGGTTTCTGGATTAACTTCGAAAATGTGGTGAACTGAGCCATGAAGAAAAACATAAGGAATATCTATCTGCGGATCACAGTCGCGTTGGGGGCGGCAATATTGTCTAGCCCAGCGGGCAGCGATGTTGAAATTCGTACTCTTCAAGCCTGGAACTTGCCGCATCCGTTTCAGGGCCCTAAATCACTGACAGAAAATGTTTTTTCGCATCTGATGCATCCGACGCTCAGAGAATATGTGAATAGGAATGACTTATCTATTCAATACTCAAGAGAAGACGATTGCCTAATTGTTCAAGGAGACGCTGGTCATCTGGGCACGATCGAGAGCTCGTTAGCTCAACTACCCGTTTATAGACACCCACAGTCCTCGTTCTTTGTGCCGGAGACTGGATCTTTAGTAGATAAAAAAGTATTACGGTTTCCTAGAGTATGCACAAAAGACCGCAGTGCCAATCCAAAGCGTGTAACACTGGAGTACCAACCAGTAGTTCCTCAGGAATGGTCAAAACTAGTTCGTTATGGCTTGAATTACTCGACACTTGGCTCCTATAAGTTTCCGCAGACGGTAACAACTGGTAAAGATCGAGAAATAAAGGGTGAGATCAAATTCTTACCAAAGAGCTCCGATAAAAGTGCAATACATGCTTTATCTTATCGTGGCATGTCCAAAGAGGATTTGCGTGAGAAGTTGCATCGAGGTAGCGATGAAACACGTATTTACATTGATGTGCCCTACAAGAAACTTCTACAACAAGGCGGAACCGGTGATAAGTGGGCGCTTTATAAAACAGGTATCAAGGCTTTGAAGGTTCTGTGCCCTAACTACAACAACGAAAGAATTAGGCACCTATTTCTGAATAAAGATTACAGAAGTATCCTTCAGAAAATGGCTGATTTTGTCTATCAGAAGCGGGGTGTCGGGATAATGGATACAGGCTTACAGCCAGTCCATCGATTCAATGTTCTTGAGTTCAACACCTCACGACCACTCGCTAAGCAGATGGTAGATAAAACAAAACGCCAACTCATCAATGAGTGGAAAGCATGGCTGACAAGTCAACGAAAAAATTCGTCTGTGGGATTTCAAGACCTTTTTTACATCGATGGAGATAGGCTGCTTGATGTTGATACGGACGAATTGGTAGCAGTGAGAGTATTTTTTGCAGACATTATTAATGACCAAGCATACTTTGGGAATTTGAAGAGTCTGTTAGAAGATAGCGGCATGCTTGAACTTCAGATCAATAGGAGAGACGACTTTATAACGGTTGATCGCTTTCGACCTATTTTAGAAGGCCGAGGAAATCTCAAAAATGGGCATGAAGGCATCATTTTCGATATTCCTGTTCCTTACAACGATCATATTGAGCACTACTTTGCGGTGGATAGAAATTTTTTCGGTCTTGATGCAACTATTGCCCCCAAAGTGATTCAACAAGTTCAATCCATGCAGAGCGGAGATTGGGCAGTGAACACGACTAAACGATTGGGCCGTCTATTACGTGAGGAGTCGCCGTGTCTAGTCGTAGGGCAACATCCGTTCTATACCTACACTCGAAAAACTGGAAAATTCCAGTTACCCGGCAAGCCAGAATCGGATGACGCTCCAACCGCTTACCGAATTGGGAACCGAATTAAACAAAGTGCTCTAAGGTGATGTGTTTGCTGAGGGCAAAGAAATGGAGTTTCTTGATAGCCTAAAGAAAGTAGCACTGGTAGTGATAGCACTAGTGTTGTTTAGTTGGGTTATTCTTTATATCGAATATGACAGTGCGGTTTCTGCACTGTTAGAACTATTTTCATATCTTCGCCAAGTGGTTGAACGGCTCTTTCGCTTTCAGGTTCTATTCTCTAGCCTTTATTTGGTAATTATGGGTCTTGCTGTGTTGGTCATGTTGTCGACGCTCTCTGCATGGTTGCAGGTCGAATATGGGCGCTATCTGTGGAGATCGTTTGATCTTATTTTGTTTTTCCCTTCGATAATTCCGATCTATATTTATGGCATTTCAATTGAGGTAGAAGTGCCTTATGCCTGGTCTACCACATTCTTCTCACTTCCTATTGTTATCGCGCTGGGTAACGGCCTGTGGTGGTGGTGGCATCGACAATTCGTTAATACGATTAAGCATCTAAAAAATGATAAACCCGCAGTGGGCATTGCCAACATGGGGCTCAGTGTCAAGCGTTACTATCTGCTGCCGGAATTTCGGCGTAGCGTGTGGGAAAGAGTTCCGGAGATGTTCCTATGGGTTCTCGTAAACACATTATTCCTAGAGGCTGCGATCCCACGTGTTGGTGGGGTCGTTTACGATTTAGTGTTTTCTCTGTCGGACGGACAGCGTTCAGTAGAGTGGATTGGTGTTGTTGCGGCCGTATTTTTTATCGGTCTGATGTGGTTGATTATTCGACTAATCAGTGATCACCGGCTTAGTCAGTCAATTTCTTATTCCAGCTGGGGAATGATACGCGGTCGGCTGGTTACTCGTATAAGCGACAGTCAGTGGACGGGTTTCGATAATGGACTGCAAATCGTGGCTTTGATTCCACTTGCCGTAGCGTTAGTCGCGTGTCATCAGGCCTTGATCAAGAATTCTGACTATTGGGAACTAATCGCTTTGATGTCTGGTGTTAGCTTTGTGGTCTATCTTGTGGTGATAGCGAAAGACTACAGAAAATCCCTGGCTCCTGTGCTGTCAACTGAAGGTCGGCAAACATTTCAAATGATGAGCGTCGTTCTATTGTTAGCGCTTTGTTTGATAGGAGGGCCAACAGGAAAAACTTTGTATAACGTTGATTGGGGGTTTGAGTCAGTTGGCGACAATACGGCTCTAGATGATGAAGATGATGATGACATAGGGTTCGAAGGTGAAAAAGCAGACGACATTACTGCAACTACGAGCGAACTATCTAAATCGGTCAAGTTGTTTCGTCAATTTTGGCTTTTTGGCATTCCTTCGGTGTTACTGTATCTCGCTTCCTTAACATTAATATTTTTGTTTTTCTTTAGTGCGCATTATCGCTGGAAAGGAGGCGGGTGGAGTTGGTGGGCGTATAGCTCGATTAACGAAGTGTTTGGTGCTTTATCAAGAGTGCCGCCGTATTTGCTGTTGGTTGTTACGGTATTTTGGCTTGGATTTCAGACTTTCGATGGCTGTACAAAACAATTTACTTGGGTGGTTGCTTTGTTCTTTGTTTTATTGCCCACCCAGTTGCTAGCTATAGATAGTTGGATACAGGAAGCATCCAACGCGCGATTCATTGTCGCAAGACGATCGGTTGGTGTATCGGCTGTGAGTACATTTGGGTACCTAGTAAGGAACCGCTGGCTGTCTGGTTTATTTGGTTTAGTCACCTTTGCGTTAGGTTTAGTGCTGCTTATGGATATATCAATGATCTGGTTACTAGGTGAGCGTGGCACATTCACGTGTAAGGGTGATCATTGGCTAGATTACTTACGTGAAGAAAATGTTAAGCCCTATGAAGCAATAGTGATGTGGCTCGGGTATCCCTTCATCATGTATTTTTTCGTGCGGGGAGTTTGGAACAGTAGCCGGCCAAAAGTTGCTGTTTTGTCTGCGGATGGAGACAGTTAACACATAATGTAAAGAACCCATGCTACTAGACATTAATAATCTTAAGATTACTGTACGTGCTGGTGGTATTGCTCATACGGTGCTGATTCCCTCAATGGTTGTTGGTCGAGGACAGACAGTAATCTTGATGGGCCCATCGGGCTCAGGGAAGTCCGTTTTGTTAAAAACATTGTCTGGCATGCTTCCATCAGAGCAAATCGATATTGTAGGTGAGGCTAAAGTCAAGATTGACAGAGAAAAAACAGCCGATCTGTTAGATCGAAATGGGTCTACAATTTCCACCGACCGGCCAGTAGTGTTCTATATCTTCCAAGATCCAAGATCATATCTACATCCACGTTTGCAAGTTAAACAATATGGGTCTCTTTTAATCCATCGCCTGCCGGCTGAAGAGGATATCGGCACCCGCTATGCAGAATATATTGAAAAGGCCAATTTGTCGCATCGATGGAACGCGCTGTCGAGTCACTTAAGCGGAGGTGAAGCGCAGAGGCTAATGTTCGCAATTATGAATGTTTTGCGGCCTCGGTTAGTACTTGCAGATGAACCACTTTCCGCGCAAGATCGTGTTCATCACGAGCAATTGCGTGAGATGCTCACTGAATACGTCGAAACCGCAGAAAATGAATGCGGAATGATTCTGGTGACCCATGAGATAAGAGATATCCAACGATCTGTTGAGTTGAAGATAGATCCCGTGTTTTATGTTCTTGAGCAACAAGCTGAACAACTATGGCGGTGTAGTGATGCGATTCAATCAGTAGATGTCAGCCACCTTGCAACGTCACAGTTAGGCGAAGGATCCAGCAGTTCCAGCCGTTCAGCAGTGCCCGCTACCATGGTCGAATATTTCAAAGCGGGAGGCGCTCTTTACCAGCCTAATCATCTGGAGTTAGAGGACAGTGAAGAGGCTGATGCACAAGAAATTCTGTCGACGAAAGATTTGTCTTTTAGCTGGGATAAAAGGTCAGGGTCAAGTCCTTTATTTAGTGGAATTAATCTATCTCAACGAAGTAACTTGAATCTCGGCATTATGGGATTAAGCGGGGTGGGAAAATCGACTTTAGCTGAAGTATTGTTGCACTTAACACATGGATGGCACGGAAAGATTCAGTGGTTTGGATCTGATCGAATCGGAGAAAGTGAGATGCGCCGTCGGGTGCAGTACGTTTTCCAGGATTGTGAAAGGGCAATGGCGTGGGAAGTGGGAACTGTAGAGGAAGCGATATTGCTTCCATTTCGAAAGGATATGGATGGTTTTTCTGAGATCTTCCGTGACTCTATAAAGAAAATTCTTTCAATCTTAGGATTGTTAGATCATAAGGATAAAAACGTACAACATCTATCGGGTGGGCAATTACGAAGAGCTTATCTAGCGCGAGCATTGCTCATATTGTTGGGCAACCTTAAGTCAAACGATCCCATTTTACTTATATTAGATGAAGTGACTGTCGGACTTGATTTAGTCGCTCAGTATGAGCTATTGAGACTACTTAGGCGTTTTACCATGACTGAGTACCCGAGCATGAGCTTAATCGTTATTTCCCATGACCCTGTTGTCCTTCGCTTTCTATGCAATCAAATTGAAGTGATCTTTGACGACGGTGAGCGAAATGAAGGTGCTAAGGTGGTCGAAACTTTGAAGGGCTCACAGATTCGGCAGGGTCCTTATATGCATGAACACACAAAACTTTTAATGGGTAACCTGCATTAGAAGGGCAGATCAATATGTTGGTATGGAAAGCAAGAGGCTCGATAAATGAATAAGACGTTGCTGCTCACGTTCGGACTATTTGGGTTATTCGCCTTAATCAGTATTAACCACGTAGCAAAAGCTAGTGACCATACTGTGTTGAGCGTGCCTGGACCTGAAGTAGCCGCAGATCCCGAAAGATGTATCGATAGCGTTAATGTTTATGTCAAAGATGAGACCCAAACGTTCTTTTCTAAGATGATTATCAAGAATCTACAGTCGAAGCTTGAGCACATCGAGTCAGTAAGGGAGCTTGAACTAGAGAAAGAGCAGTTAGAAAGAAAGAATTTATTTAACAGAAGCCAGAATGTTTCACGCGAGGAAGATCCATTCGCAGCCAATACAAAAAAATTAGAAGGCTCGAAAAGTTTGACGAAATTTAAGATTCGGACAAATTGGAAGGGCGGCGTTAAGGATCTGGTATTCATCGATTGGCAGGAAAGAGAATCTGAAATAGATAACTCGAGTATTGTCCTCCGTCTTAAGTTTCGAAGAAAAAACAAACCAAGTTTTGTAGTATCTGGTGCAACTTGTAGTTACAAATCCAGTAAGAAGTCTACGATGATTACATCAATCCCAGAAAAAACCGAGGGCTCCAAGCAGAATTATCACGATCTTTCATCGTTTGTTGCGCATCAGCTTATAGCGTTATCAGCTGTTGAAGGCTGTAATCTCGGCAGTGAGGCAAAGCCTCTTTTAATCAGCATTAGCACGAACCAGAAGCTACGGTCATTGCCAATGGGGGTTCAGCTTAGGACTTACGAGGCGGCTGCGAGTGAAGAAGAGAGACACGAACGAGTGACTTATCCTGGGCAGTTTCCTGAATTTGCGGCTGCAGGGAATGCTCATATTGATGTTTTTAATCGCCCAACTGATTTCGTCTATTTCCTTAAGCACCCATTGAAAAGACTTACTTGGCGTGAGGTTCAGGTATGGAGTATAGAAGACGATGATGTCTGTGACTTATTCGACAATCGAAAATCTACACCAACTGAAGCGCCTGAACCG
>CAJWOI010000060.1 GCA_913044255.1 uncultured Alphaproteobacteria bacterium | reverse complement strand
AATCAGGGCGACCAAAGGTAAAATGCGCAGCCAGCGACGACGGATTCGTGTGCCATGGTTCTTGCCAATACCATTGGTTTTAGTTGAGTTTTGCGAACTTGGTGTCGTGGAATGTGTTGGATGACTGCAGGAATTCATTTTTCTGGATCATTTTGTTTCACTTGCGACGGCATCCGACCTGTTTTTGATGGCTCAGTAGACAGATGAGGCCATCATAGTATAAATGCGCCACTCAACACATCACTGTAATGCTGATTTTTATTAATATTAAGATGCCGCCTAAAATGACAGAAGCCATCCGAATTGACTTCAGCGAAATGACCTCGTATACAGCCGCCCATCCTATCTTCGCCTGTGGGGGCAGCTAAGTGAAACGTACTTACCAACCTAGCGTTTTAATACGCAAGCGCAGGCACGGGTTCCGAGCGCGAATGTCGTCCGTTGCTGGCCGGAGGATCCTGGCCAAGCGAAGGGCTAGAGGGCGCAAACGTCTGTCCGCTTGAATTACCAACGTGCCCCATGTCACGGCTCAAAAAACGACAAGACTTTGTTCGTTTGAATAAAACTGGTCGCAGAGTAGCGATGCGGCACTTGTCGCTCCGAGTAGCACCAGTACCCCCGGGTATCACTGTGAGTTCGGAACCGCGCGTCGGTTTGACAGCAAGTCGTCGAGTGGGCGGCGCAGTTCAGCGTAATCGAGCGCGCCGACGTTTGTATGCCCTGGCGGAACAAGTCATAAACTTGTATGCGCGCCCAGATCAGGACTATGTATTGATAGCGCGTCGAGAGATATTGACGGCCTCATTCGGCGAACTCAAGTTGGAGTTGGAGCGAGTTCTGAATCGACTAAATCTTCTCCGACGCACGTCGGGTAACCGTTAATCGGGGATTTCATTCCGATGAGTTTTTTTGCGGTCGGGTTGCGGGCCTTGGTGCACATATACCGCTTGTTGATAGCGCCGTGGATGCCCCCGTCATGTCGTTTTGTTCCCAGCTGTTCGGCATATGCGATTTCGGCGTTGACTCGTCACGGCGGATTTCGCGGCGGATGGTTGATCATTAAAAGACTTGCAAGGTGCCAACCGTGGGGCGGTTGTGGATACGATCCGGTACCAGACAACCATACCCAGGATGCGTCTCACGGCAGCAGGTCAGGATAAAGACATGAATGAACAGCGAAATCTTTTGTTGGCGATTCTGGTGTCGGTGGCCATTTTGTTTGGATTTCAGCTTGCATTTGGGCCGCAAAAAAAACTGCCGGATGGCGATAGTGAATTCGTAGAAGCTGGAAATCCGGATATTCCCACTCGGGATCGTAACCAAACGCCGTCCAGACATCAGGCGGAACTGTCAGTCCCTGTTGGGTCCGAAGCGGAGAGAGAAGCCGTGCTTGGCCAAGGTGCCCGTATTCCGATCAATCCCAACGATGACGGGGCCAGAATTTCGGGCTCAATTGCACTCAAGGGGGGCCGCATCGATGATGTCACATTGAATTTGTATCACGAGAACACCCAGCCAGACAGCCCCCGGATTGTCTTGTTTTCTCCGCCAGAGACTTCTCAGCCTTACCATGCCGACTTCGGTTGGGTTGCGGATCAGGATACGGAAGTCGAGTTGCCTGGTCATGAAACGGTCTGGGCCTCCACCCAAGACGAACTTAACCCCAGTCAACCGGTGCAATTAAGTTGGCAAAATGATAATGGCCTGCGTTTTGAGCGGGAAATCGCGGTTGACGAAAACTACATGTTCACGATCACCGATCGCGTAATCAATGACAGCGATCGATCTTGGGTATTATATCCTTATGGCCTGATTAGCCGGACAGATGAACCCAAAACACTTGGTTTTTTTATTCTGCACGAGGGCCCTCTCGGCGTATTTAACGGCACTCTCCAAGAACGAAGCTATGACGACCTTCGCGATGAATCTGGGGACACAGTACAAAGTACCGGTGGCTGGATAGGAATCACTGATAAATACTGGCTGGCGGCATTAATTCCTGATCAGACAATCCCTATGATAGGCCGCTTTTTTCACAGGAACACTGCAAGTCGCGAAAAATTTCAAGTTGATTATTTACTGGAAGGGAAATCCCTTGCGCCAGCGGGGCGCATTGAAGTGACGAATCGTTTGTTCGCGGGTGCGAAAGTTGTCACTTTGCTAGATCAATACGAGAAAGACCTAGGCATTGCACGCTTTGACTTGGCGGTGGATTTTGGCTGGTTTTATTTTTTGACCAAGCCGCTTTTTTATCTCATCCGCTACCTCACTGGGTATCTTGGCAACATTGGGCTCGCCATCTTGTCGGTAACAGTCATCATAAAGCTGATTTTTTTCCCTTTAGCCAACAAATCATATGTGGCGATGAGCAAACTAAAAAGATTGCAGCCGGAGATGTTGAAATTGCGGGAGCAGTTTGGCGGAGACAAAGTGCGTCTCAACCAGGAAATGATGGCTCTATATAAGCGTGAAGGCGCAAACCCTCTGGCTGGGTGTTTGCCAATCGTAGTTCAGATCCCGGTATTCTTTGCTCTTTATAAGGTTCTGTTTGTTACAATTGAAATGCGCCACACACCATTTTACGGTTGGATCCGGGATCTTTCAGCGCCCGATCCAACAAATCTATTCAATATATTTGGCTTACTACCATACACGCCACCAGAATTTTTAGCGGTCGGCATCTGGCCGATAGCAATGGGTTTCACAATGTGGTTGCAACAAAAACTGAATCCGGCACCTCCGGATCCAACGCAAGCTAAGATTATGATGATGCTGCCTATCGTGTTCACCTTCCTGTTTGCTAGGTTCGCAGCAGGATTGGTGATTTATTGGACTTGGAACAATGTTTTGTCCATTCTCCAGCAGTGGGTAATCATGCGCCGGATGGGCGTTAAGGCGTGACGTGGCAAACGAATGTCATGCCGCTGAAGATCTAGCCCAAGCTCGGAGGCTGTTCGCACAAAAATGTGAGTTTACTTATGGCGTCACCTGTCTGGAACAGATGCCGGTGGGCGGACAAGATGAGATAGCATTCGCAGGAAGATCAAACGTGGGAAAATCGAGTCTGTTGAATGCTCTCGTCGGACGAAAGTCACTTGCCAGGTCATCTACGACGCCGGGCCGCACCCGGCAAATTAATTTTTTTGATCTTGGCGGGCGCCTTATGCTTGTTGATTTACCTGGGTACGGTTACGCTCGGGCGTCTAAGTCTGATATCGCAGCTTGGACGAATTTAGTTCGTGATTATTTGCGATTTCGCGCAAATCTACGGCGGGTATGCCTACTAATTGACTCTCGCCATGGTCCCAAAGAGGGTGATTTCGATGTAATGTCCATGCTTGATGACGTTGCAGTATCTTACTTGATCGTGCTGACCAAGATAGACAAACTTGATCATTCTTCCCTTGATCAGCAAAAGGAGAAGGTTTTGGCAATAATTGCCAAGCGTCCAGCAGCGCACCCATCAATAATCATGACGAACGTGCGCGATGGTGTGGGCATAGATGGTTTGAGATTGTCACTGGCAGAGCTTGCACAGCCAATTTCCCATGCCGATGATATTTTGTAGTTTAATCTGATATGACGAAACCCTCCGATCACTCTTTGCCAGAGCAACTTCAAATTGCCGAGACTTTGGCGGAAGCTTTGCCGTATATGCGCCGCTTCAAGGGCCAGACTTTTGTAATCAAGTTTGGTGGCCACGCGATGGGTGACAGTGCTCTCGCGGACTTATTCGCTCATGACGTCGTGTTGCTGAAGCAGGTGGGTATAAATCCGGTGGTGGTACACGGGGGAGGCCCTCAGATAGGTCACATGCTGGAACGTCTCAAGATACAAAGTTCCTTTGTTGACGGTCTACGGGTAACCGATGCAGCTACTGTGGAAATTGTGGAAATGGTGTTGGCGGGCTCTATAAACAAACAGGTAGTTTCCGCCATCAATCGTGCAGGCGGTTGTGCTGTGGGCCTGTCAGGTAAGGATGCTGACCTCATCAAAGCGCAGCCATTGCAGCGTAGGAGTCGGGATCCTGGTTCTCAGATAGAGAGATTGTTGGACTTAGGCTTTGTAGGGGATCCAAAAGTCATCAATCCGACAGTGCTACAAAAATTTGCGCAGGCCGATATTATTCCCGTGATTGCCCCTGTAGGCTTTGGTGACAACGCGGAGACGTACAACATAAATGCGGATACCGTGGCGGGCGCGATCGCCTCAGCATTGGGTGCAGCTAAATTAATTATGATGACCGATGTTGAAGGTTTGCTAGACCAGACGGGTACGCTGGTGCCCCGCCTTAGTCCTGACGAGGCGCAAGTAATGTTGAGGGATGGGACCGTTGAAGGTGGCATGATCCCCAAAGTTGAAACATGTCTCTCTACCGTTAAGGGCAAAACTGAGGCGGCGCACATCTTGGATGGAAGAGTGCCCCACGTACTTTTGTTGGAAGTATTCACGGCCCACGGTGTTGGCACCATGATCGTAGATGACTAGGGGATACTCGGTGTTCGTCGCGTATAAGGTGGCTATCCTTGTTGCCAGGTATTGATGGGTAATGCGGCTATTTTGTCATTACCGGAAGACTAAGACAGTGTGAGGATATGAATGATTCCAACCCGCCGTCGCAGTTGTTGGTTCGGAGCCGCCTAGGCAACCCAGACGGCTGGCTTTTCGACCTAGATAATACGCTTTATCCAGCTGCCTCTAATCTTTTTGATCAAGTTGATCGGCGTATGGGCACGTACATATCAAACTTATTGGGAATAAGCTGGGATTGTGCGCGAGTTTTGCAAAAGCGCTACTATCGTGACCATGGATCAACTTTGAGCGGGCTGATGCGGCATCACGGGGCCGATCCCGATGCTTTTTTAGAATATGTCCATAATATCGATCTTGGTGCTGTCGGGCCCTCTCCTGTATTAGCTGCTGCTTTGTCCCGGCTTCCGGGCCGGAAGTTCGTGTTTACCAATGGCTCCGTAGGACACGCGGAGCGCGTTATGGGGAGGCTTGGGGTTGCCAGTTACTTCGAGGGCATTCATGATATCAAGGCTAGTGCATATCAACCGAAGCCCGAGAGTGCGGCTTATCATTCTGTGATGACGCGATTTGGTTTGACGGCAAGATCCCTAATTATGGTGGATGATATCCCGATTAACCTTGAGCCCGCTTCGGCACTCGGCCTCACTACAGTTTGGGTAAGACACGACGGCTGGGCCGATTATATTGCAGGTGATCATATCGATTACGTGACCGATAACCTTGCAGGGTGGCTAGCCCAAATCGTTTTTGACTGATCTACAATAGACTCTGACGTTTCAGGTGAGTCCAGTAAAACGAACCACAATTGGATTGGCCGATAACTGACGGCTTCTCGGGATTTGTGCCAAGGAATCTATCAAAGTGGGAAGAAGGGACCATGACGAGTAAAAATTTAGAGAAATCTATCGAGACCGCTTATGAAATGCGTGAATCCATCACTTCGGCGACCAAGGGTCCAGTCCGTGACGCAATTGAACTGGCCCTGGAAGGGCTTGGCTCCGGCCTTTATAGGGTTGCCGAGCCTAACGGCTCCGGTTGGGTAGTGCATCAATGGCTAAAAAAAGCCGTATTACTCTCTTTCCGCCTTGCTGATATGCAACCAATCTCTGGGGCTCCTGGCGGTGCCTTTTGGTATGACAAAGTGCCATCTAAGTTATCGAATTGGGATGCGACGCGCTTTGTCGAGGCTGGTTTCAGGGCAGTGCCCGGCAGCATAGTACGTCATTCAGCATATATTGCGCCGGGCGTGGTATTGATGCCGTGTTTCGTCAATCTGGGCGCATACGTCGATGAAGGCACCATGATTGACACGTGGGCGACAGTCGGATCATGCGCGCAGATCGGAAAGAACTGTCATATTTCTGGTGGGGCTGGCATTGGTGGTGTGCTCGAGCCTTTACAGGCAGAGCCTGTGATTATCGAGAACAACTGTTTCGTTGGTGCCCGAAGCGAGGTGGCCGAGGGGGTAATTGTTGAAACTGGTTCTGTGTTGTCTATGGGTGTGTACATTGGGGCGTCGACCCGAATAGTGGACCGTTACAGCGGAGATATATTTGTTGGCCGAGTTCCTGCGTACTCTGTCGTAGTTCCAGGATCCATGCCGGGGAAACCACTTAAAGACGGTAGCCCTGGTCCATCTCTCTATTGTGTTGTCATAGTTAAGCGTGTTGATGAGCGGACCCGGGCTAAAACCTCTATCAATGACTTGTTACGAGACTGACGTGATATTGAGTGATAGTTAGAGAGTCAATTCATCTCGGAATGGGCGCGCAAGTAGGGCAGCGATCGCATCCCTTACATCTGCTCCATGATGGAGCACTGAGTTAACCGCATTGGATATGGGCATTTCCAACCCGTGCCGTGAAGAGAGGTTGGTTACCGACGCTGCTGTCGCCACGCCTTCAATTGTGGTTGACGCTCGTCCCGGGACGTTTTCAAGAGTGTAGCCAGAACCAAGACAACGTCCGAAAGAGTAGTTCCGCGATTGCTCACTTGTGCAAGTCAGCACCAAATCCCCAATGCCAGATAAGCCCATCAAAGTTTCAGATTTCCCTCCAAGAACCAAACTCAAACGACCGATTTCTACTATGCCTCGAGTTATCACAGCGGACCTTGAGTTATCACCGAGAGCCAATCCATGGGTGATGCCGCAGGCAATGGCTAGTACATTTTTGACCGCGCCACCCACTTGAGTGCCAACGAGGTCGTCCGATAGATAAGGTCTAAAACCCTTGCTTCCAAGTGCCCGAACGATTTTCTCCCCCGCCGTTACCTCGTTAGTGGCTACTGTTACTGCGGTGGGGAGGCCGCGTGCTACCTCGTCGGCGAAAGTAGGCCCGGATAATGCCGCCACCGTTGTTTGAGGCGCATGTGTGGTGAGGATCTCACTCATCAATGCTCCTGTTTCGATTTCAATTCCTTTGGCGCAAATGACCAAAATGGTCCCTGGTCGGACATATGGCGCGAGCGTACCCATTGCCGAACGCATCGATTGCGCTGGAACCGCCATCAAAACCAAAGGCGCGCGTGCGGCTTCTTCAACGCTCTCTTTGCCTACAATCTTTTTATCAAGTGCCACCCCTTCAAGTGCACGAGGATGGCGGTGTTCGCGGTTGATCGTCTCGATGATTTCGTGATCTGGATCCCAGACGGCGACACTGTGCCCATTTCTGGCGGCGACCGTGGCTAATGCGGTACCCCAAGCTCCTGCCCCCACAATTCCTATTTGTGTTGATTGATCCATTTGAACTTAGGCCTTGACGCCTGCGCCCACTGATTTCGGAGCATCCGGATCTAACGGCCAGCGGGCGCGCGGTTCAGCGTCTAGGTTATCTACCATGTTAAGACGAAGGCGTTCGATTCCGGCCCAAGCCACCATTGCTGCGTTGTCTGTGCACAGGGCCGGTGGCGGTGCGGTGAAGGAGAAGCCCAAAGTATTTGCCGTCGCCTTGAGCCGTGCACGTAAGACAGAGTTAGCTGCGACACCGCCGGCAAGTACTAAGGGCCGCGTCCCGTGCGATTCTGAAAAAGCTACAGCAGCATGCTGCAATCTGTCTTCAAGAATATCGACTACAGCTTCCTGAAAACTTGCACAAAGATCGGGAATATCTTTTTCCAGCACTTTTCCTTCCATAATTTTACGACTAACGGCCGTTTTGAGGCCGGAAAATGAAAAGTCACATCCGGGTCTACCCTTTAACGGACGGGGGAGATCATACCTATGTCGGCTCCCATTGACCGCAGCTGCTTCAATTGCTGGGCCACCCGGATATTCAAGTCCAACCATCCGTGCCACTTTATCAAATGCCTCTCCCGGTGCGTCGTCGATGGTTGTTCCTAGTCTTCGGTATTGTCCAACTCCGCGAACAGTGAGAAATTGGCAATGTCCCCCAGAGATCAGCAGTAAGAGATAAGGAAAATCAACCTTGTCTGTAAGGCGCGGAATGAGGGCATGAGCCTCTAGATGATTGACTGCCATTAGGGGTAAACTGTGTACTAGGGCGATTGATTTTGCCATGGTTAATCCAACCATGAGACCACCGATCAGGCCGGGTCCTGCGCTAGCGGCGACCCCGTCCAAATCATGGAAATTTATTTGTGCTACATCCATCGCCTGTTTTATTAGACCGTCAAGGTGTTCGATATGATTGCGTGCTGCAATTTCCGGAACCACGCCGCCGAACGGTCGATGCTCTTCAAGTTGGGAATGGACTAGATTACTCTGAATGCCGTGCTCAGTTACAATAGCAGCAGCCGTCTCATCACAACTGGTTTCTATACCCAAGATAATCATGCCAAAGTCAAACCGTCGCCGTATATAGAAGTTACCGAGTATAAGGGATAATCCTGATCATAGTTTACATGACGAAAAGCCGTCCGTCTTTTATGTACCTTGTCCTGAAGTGACCATGACTACTTTTGAATTACCACTCCGAATTGGTGCTCGCCGAAGTCCACTTGCCCAGATTCAAGCCAAGTTAGTCTCGGATCGGCTGCAGACTATTCACGGGCTACTTGCGGAGGAAGGTGCTGTCGAGACCGTACTCATTCAAACTGAAGGTGACGCAGTTCGAGATCGACCGCTCTCCGAGATAGGTGGTAAAGGCTTGTTTACCAAAGAAATTGACAGAGCATTAATAAGCGGTCGTATCGATGTTGCGGTCCACTCTATGAAGGATGTTCCGACGGTATTGCCGGAAAGCCTTACGATTCCTTGTCTGTTGCCACGTGAAGACCCAAGGGATGCGTGGATCAGCTCTAGCGGGCTCAATATGGCAGCTCTCCCTGCTGGTGCCTCGGTTGGAACATCGTCATTGCGTCGTCGCGCACAGATACTGGCGCGGCGCCCAGATTTGCATGTTGAGCCTTTGCGGGGCAACGTCGATACAAGACTTAAAAAACTCAATTTGGGCGAAGTGGACGCAACACTATTGGCGTACGCCGGGCTAAAGCGACTTGGGCAAGAAGATGTGATTACTGAAATATTGTCGTCGGACGCAATGTTGCCGGCAATTGCCCAGGGGGCGATTGGAGCGCAATGCCGCCGTACAGATGATCAAGTACTTGGTTTCCTGATGCCCCTGAACCACTCCCCGACAGAGATTGCTGTGCGGGCCGAGAGAGCTTTCCTTGCTCGGCTTGGCGGGTCCTGTGAGACTCCGATTGCAGCCCTCTGCACTTTGGATGGAGTGGGAGGCCTTCACCTGTCAGGGTTAATCGCAACTTTTGACGGCACTGAAGTGATAGATGGCATGATCGAAGGGGTACTTGCGGATGGCAGAAAGTTGGGTGAGGAGTTGGGGGCTCGATTGTTGGCCCGGGCTGGGCCGAATTTTCTAACGCGTAAGTAGTGATGTGTCGTCTTCCCAAAGACCCTAGAGCATGTTGGAGTAGAGGAGGATACTTTGTGGGGTTGTGTCATGATGAGAATTCAACGCACAGGAAGCTGGACCTGTGGCCATCGGTTTGGCAATGAAACTTTTGCTTACCCGGCCCCGTAAGCAGGCCGAGGCGCTGGCATCGAAGCTGCGCACTGAAGACATTGACGTATGGATTGAACCTATGTTGAAGATCATTCCGTGTGCCAGTGTTGAGCTAGATCCTGAAGATTACCAGGTTCTCTTGGTAACTAGTCCCAACGGCGCTGACTCGCTTGCCGACGTCACCGCTCGTCGAGATGTGATGATATACGCCGTTGGCGATATAACCGCAGCCACACTGTCATGCCACGGGTTTGCGGACGTACATTCAGCTGGCGGCAACGTAAATGATCTTGCAGTACTGGTTGAGACAACTATTGAATCAACTGCGGGCGCTATAGCGCATGTAGGAGGCACTGACTTGGCCGGGGATTTGGTAAAACGTTTATGTCTGGTGGGCTATAGAGCGCGCCATGTGGCTCTCTACCACACCGTTGCAGCGACGTGTTTGTCATGTGAGGTTAGGCGCGCCATGGGGAATGGTGAAATTGACGGCGCCTTGTTTTTTTCTCCAGGGACGGCCAGAATCTTTATGGCATTGGTTTCAGAGACTAAGTGTGGAAGCGCACTCGCCAATATGACTGCTTTTTGCTTGAGCGAGGCTGTTGCCAACGCGTTGGACCGGGCATTATGGGGCCGTCTCGTGGTGAGCGATCGACCGGCGTCCGCCAATTTACTGGCGGCGGTCATGGGTGGATAGTAGGGGCGAAAGGATGCCCGAGAAATCAGATATGCCTGCGCGGCGCAGTGCTAAGGCCAAGGCTGTGAAAGGTGTGAAACGACCAGCAAGGATTGCAGCTGGGGAAGACAACTCTGCGTCGACACGGGTTGAAAAAAAGCAACCGGCGTCGTCAGGTGGTCGACGAGGAGCTGCCCGAACCTCTCGTATTGGTCGTGCGCCAAAGGATGGCGGGTGGAAGATGTTTTCTGCAGGCGCTGCATCTGTACTCGGTGTCGGTCTACTAACAACGCTGGTTGTTGGATACAGCGGGGTGATGCCTGTTGTTGCCCCAGATCAGCAAGAACGTCTCCAAGGCATTGAAAAGAAACTGGATGATATTAATCAATTTGAGGAAAAAATTAGAGATATAGTTTCCGAGATTGCGGAGCTTGACCGCGATGTTGTAGCTGCTGGTGGTAAGGTTGCGCGTTTCGAGGCACAGATAACAGATGCGAATCCTGGCGATGCCTTGGAGATAGAGTCTGCGAAATGGGAATCACGTTTCGTGGATTTAGTGGAGGATGTTCAGGAGTTACGGCACAGAATCAATAATGGTTTTCCTCAAACTGTCTATGTGCGACCGGAATACAATGGAGGCTTGTTGTTGGCGGTAGGGCAACTTAGGTCAGCTGTTATCCGTGGCGGGCCTTATGTGGGGGA
>CAJWOI010000059.1 GCA_913044255.1 uncultured Alphaproteobacteria bacterium | reverse complement strand
TGTTTTGCCCCCTAAGTCCTAGATTAAAACCATGCGCTGTCACTGGATGCATTCCGACCGCGGCGTCACCAATTAACGCAAACCGCGTTGTGACAAATCTGTTGGCGTGAACGGCAACGAGAGGATAGGGAAAGCGTCCGCTAGTTAATTCCATTTTACCCAGACGATTATTGAAACGTTTTTGAATATCCTCGCTGAATGCCGCTTTTCTTGTGGCCATTAGCGCTTCGTACATGTCCGTGGGCAAGGTGACCACAATGGATGATTTGTTTCCCTCTAGCGGCAATACAGCCAGTGTTCGCCCATAATGAAAGCACTCGTAAGCGATACCATCGTGAGGCTTCTCGTGTTTCATCCGGCTGACTATCACAGTTCTGCCGAAATCATGCATAGAAGCGGAGATGCCCATTTTGCGCCGGGTCTCCGAGAAACGACTATCGGCAGCCACCATTAATGATGCCGTGATCGTTTTACCGTTGGATAGGCGGAGGGACGCACGGTTGCTGTCCGTCGTCACGGACGTCGCCGAAACGCTGGTGATCAGCTGTATATTGGGAAAAGCGCACAGTGATTTATAGAGAGCCTTTCTAATTAGATGGTTGGAAACGACGTAACCCAGTGCAGTTTTATCCGTGTCGTTGTGATCAAATTGCAGGAAGTACGGCAATTGTCCATCAAGCACCCTGGCTTCCTTTATCGCGGATATGGACTTGGGTGGGAGCAGGGACCAGACATCAAGTTCCTTTAAAATCTCGATGGATAGATGGGTAAGAGCAATGTCGCGGCCATCCATCGGAGGAACTGCAAGAGCCTTTGCCGGTAACTTTTCCACGAGAATAATGTTCAGACCTGTGTTGGCAAGGGAGCGGGCAAAACTAAGCCCGGCCGGGCCCGCGCCAATAACGGTCACATCGCACTCTATGGCTGATTTTCCGGTCATTTTGTTTCTTTCATTCCGCTCAAGTAGTTGCAAGGCAATATAATGACAGTTACGCCAATCGACCTTGACACTGGTCAACTGAGAAACTGAAACAGTTCCCCCTTAAAGTGGAGATGACAAGCATGGCCTTCGCCTGTTCCCACGGTACTACTGGGGCGTGGATCAGTGACGCGACCACACTGTACGAAAGGAAAAGACCACGAAGGAAGGTTAACCAGTTGCATCTTAATCTAGATCAAAGCAGTCGCCTTTAAAGAAGAACATGGTTCAAAAGGAGAGATTGCATCATGCACATTCACGTCCTGGGATCTGCGGCCGGTGGGGGATATCCCCAATGGAATTGTAACCATGAAAATAGCCGCCAGGCGCGCCGAGGCGACCCTTCCAGTCTACAACGCACGCAATCATCGATTGCTGTGACCTCAGATGAAGAACGATGGTTTTTGTTTAACGCCTCGCCAGATCTTCGTAATCAAATTCTTGAGACTCCAGCTCTTCACCCAAAGTACGGCTTAAGACAGAGCCCAATTCAAGGAGCGGTTCTTACCAATGCCGATGTAGACCATATCGCAGGCTTACTCACACTTCGTGAGTCCCAACCGCTACACATCTACGCCACGGAAAACGTACTCCAAGCCCTAGCCCGCAACGGTATATTCGATGTGCTTAATGCTGATTTTGTGAAACGGATTCCTTTGGTGCTAAATCAACCTAATCCACTAATGGGTCCAGATGACTCCGACGCACGAATAGTAGTCATCCCGTTCTCCGTGCCCGGAAAAGTCGCCCTGTGGCTGGAAAAAGAGAATGGAGAAATACAAACCGCTAACGTTAACGAAGACACCATAGGAATACAGATATGTGAGGCCGACGGGACGACAAAGGCCTATTACATACCGGGCTGTGCCTCCATTCCAAAATGGCTTGCGGCACGTTTAAAGGAATCGCCACTCGTGCTGTTCGACGGTACTTTGTGGGTTGACGACGAAATGATTCGGTCCGGCATTAGCACAAAAACAGGCAAACGAATGGGACACATCAGCGTGTCTGGCGACGACGGCACTATGGCGGCCTTTTCATCCCTGAACGTGAAGCGAAAAATATTTATCCATATCAATACGACCAATCCAATCCTTCGAACCAATAGCCACGAGAGAAAAGAAGTCGAGAAAGCCGGGTGGGAAGTAGCCTACGACGGCCAGGAGATACGCTTATGACTTATTCATCAAATGTAAGGGGCAGCAGGACCACTGCTTCCACGAGTTTTGTTTCTTACGACCCAGATCAGAAAATGTCACCCGAAGGGTTTTCCGATGCGATGCAACAGATCGGAGATCAGCGTTACCACAACCTGCATCCGTTTCATAAAATGCTTCATGGTGGCGAACTGAATCACGGACAAGTACAGGCCTGGGCTCTTAACCGTTATTACTACCAGGCGAGTATTCCCATCAAAGATCTGACCCTTATGGCTCGCATGCCCACTGCCGAACTTCGGCGTGCTTGGCGATCGCGAGTGCTGGACCACGATGGGGTTGATGTCGAAACTGGCGGTATTAGCCGCTACCTCCAACTTACCGATCGTCTTGGATTGGAAAGAGATTACGTCATTTCCACCAACGGCATACTGCCAGCTACCCGTTATGCTGTGGACGCATACATTAACTTTGTCACAAGCCACACACTTCTGGAAGCTATTGCTTCCTCCCTCACCGAGTTGTTCGCGCCGGCTATTCACCGTGAAAGAATCAAAGGGTTGTCCAAGTGCTATGAGTGGGCAGACGAGTACGCGCTTGCTTATTTTAAGAAACGACTGAATGAGGCACCCAAGGATGCAAAATTTGGAAAGGCATATGTGATTCGCGAAGCACGCAATCGAGATCAACAAGAATTAGTATTGAAGGCGATTCGTTTCAAAACGGATATTCTGTGGGCGCAATTGGATGCCCTTTCTCACGCCTATGTAAACCCGTCAATACAAACGCCCGACACCTTTGACCCTGAAAATTATAACTTCACCCCAATGGATAAATGAGGAAGGATAAATTCAGTTCGGCCGAACAAAACTTGGTGGCCACAGGGCTCCTCTTGGGCAAAACAAGAGGACAGATTGGTCACAATATGAACAAAAAGAGTAGTGACGTCTTTATCTGGATCTGGCATGTCTCTCAATAGGGCCTTGTCGCATAGAATGGCACTGTTTGAAATTTTGAAAAATTAATATGGCCACGACCAGTGGAGATACGACAGATAGGGTTACTCCGTACGCGGTGCTCGGGGAGTTGACGCACCGCTGTCCACTGCGATGTCCTTATTGTACCAATCCTTTGTTACTGGACCGCGCCGGCGAAGAATTGACAACAAACGAATGGAAAGACGTAATGGATCAGTCCGTCCAAATGGGAGTTCTACACTTTCATTTTTCGGGTGGCGAGCCAGCGGTACGCAAGGATCTGGACGATTTAGTAGAACATGCAGCCAAGATAGGTTTGTATACCAACCTAATAACATCAGGTGTTCTGTTAGATGAAGCCCGAATTCATCGTCTTTCTGCCTTAGGTTTGGACCATGTTCAGATAAGTTTTCAGGATAGTGATCCCGAAATCGGTGATTGGGTAGCTGGGCGGAAGGGCGCACATGAAAAGAAAAAACGCGTTGCAGGTTGGGTTAGAGAGGCTGGCCTGCCATTGACCGTAAACGCTGTAATGCATCGCCATAACTTGCACCACTTAAAAGATATTATTCAGTTAGCTGTCGACCTTGACGCGGATCGAATAGAAGTGGCCCAAGTACAATATTATGCGTGGGCGTTGCGGAATAGGGCTGCATTTTTGCCGACCCGTGAGCAACTTGATGAATCGGTCAGGATCGTAAATGCGGAGCGAGAGCGCTTAAAGGGGCGTCTTTCCTTTGATTTTGTGGTACCCGACTACTACGCTCAGCGACCTAAGTCCTGCATGGGTGGCTGGGGTCGACAGTTTTTGAATATTACTCCTTCAGGCACAGTCCTCCCATGTCACGCAGCAGAGATCATTCCTAATGTGAATTTTGAAAATATTCGGGATAAAGCACTCGAACTGATTTGGCGGGATTCCCAGGGATTCAACGAATTTCGGGGAACCTCTTGGATGAGAGAGCCATGCAAAAGCTGTGATAGGAGAGAAATCGATTGGGGTGGCTGTCGCTGCCAAGCATACGCCCTAACCAACGACGCTTCAGCAGCCGATCCGACATGCGCTTTCTCTGAGCACAGAAGCGTCCTTGAGGAACCTTTGCAGGAGGCGAACAAGCCAGCACCAAAATTTGTGTATAGGCGCTACGGTAATTGACGCCGCCAATCTGCGGCACCGATTTAACCGCTCGGCACCCGCCGTATAAAATAGTCTACATCTCGTTTCTTTGAATGGATTGTAGAATCATACTCGAAGGTAGGGGTAGGCTACGAATGATGGTGCGTTATCCCTAGTTCTCTAACGGGTTATAGAGTTATTTCTTCCACAGGATCCTGACCATTCGGGACCCCCAGTTATATCTGTCTACAAACGTTAATCACCCAAAATATTTGTGATAGAGATCGTAGCATTCCGTTCCAAGGGTACGTTTTTTGTAGAACGATAGATAGTGAGCCCAAAATTCAAGCAAAATATCTTTTCGTCGTGGAGTGGCCGAATTTAGGCGATACTCCTCGATGACCGAACATGCGTTTCGAAAAATATGGGCGTCACCTTGGTATTTTCCCGCACAATGCGACAACATCCGAATCAGGTCCTTTCGAGCACGCGTTCGACTAATGTATGAACGCACCAGTGCCACGGCAGCCGATGGATCCTGTTTGAAGATAGCGTCTTCAAGCTTTCGAAGCAGCAAAGACAGTGCCACTCCATCAGCCCATTTCTGTTGGGCGTCGGGATTAGGTTTAGTTGTTCCCGAAATGTCGGGATATGCATCTACTTCCCGAATTGTATCTGTGACGAACCAGGCCGACAAATAAACGGCTTTTACTTGATGAGGATTATGAAAATGTCTCAGCCAATAATTTACAACGTTCGCGTAGTCAAAGCTGTGCATTGGCACCGTATAGGCAATTGGTGAGCGAATTTTCTCTACCGAATGAGTTGCATGAGCAATACTTACCGCATCTGAAATGCTCTGCGGAGCCTTCTCATTTTTTAGAAATTCCGTAATACACTCGGTCACATCTGTTGGATCTCCAGCCAGGATTTTACCTATCAAACAATCTTGTTCCCTTTCACTGAGAGGTATGGAATTTGTTTCCATAATTCGAAACTGTGTGCCCTTAAAATTCAAATTTAAAAGAAAACTCGCATGATCATATAAAGAGTGAAAGATCGGAGCGTTGCAAATATCCGGCACCCCGATATAAAAAAAGGGTCGCGCACGATCCCAACCAATCCAATCAGCGATATCAAACATGGCACGGGTTCGGATTGCTTTGTGTCCGATGTGGCGCACCCGACGAAATGAATTATATTCCTGCTGGTCGATGATAGAAGCAAACAACATAGTATTGCGCAATCGATCGCGACATTCTGGTTGTGCAGCCAAACTCAAAAATATTCGGTAACTTGTTATTTTATCTCCAACCGTTAGGGCCTGGAACATCCGCTCAAATCGTTCTTCTACCGACCCATCCGGCAATGGTTCTTGGTCTTCAAAGTATCGGTGCAGTTCATGCCCGAGTTCGTTCTCGGGACACCTTTCTTGTTCACGCGCGTAATGACCAGGAAAGCCGCATTCTAACTGTCCCCAGACATCGAGTCCTTGAGGCACATAGTAGATACCTTGAATAATACCTAAGTTTTTCTCGATTTTGGACAACCAGGGAGAAAGTGCCATTCCTGCACGAATACCCAGCATAGTGTGATCGTAATTCACATTACGAAATTCTCCATTCTCCAAAAGTTTTTCGTGTGATGGCACATGTAAATACGGAGCTGCGGTTGTCATAGTATGAAGCGTTAACTCGGGGAGCGAGTGATCCTCCAATAAGAGCCTACAGAAACTTTCTGTTGCCTCATGGAACTTTCCATCCAGCACATACTCGTCAAGCTCTTCGAGGGTAGTCATATCGATCATCCTTATTTCGGTAGGATATCTATGAAAACATAAAGACTACCATGGTCTCCCCAAGGGACAGAAGGGGCACAGAAACTTAAAACACTTTACAGTGCAAGTTGCCAACGCTCCCGCCAGTTATCTGTGACAAAATTGACAATTATTGATCTACGTACGGCCGCGAGTGGTCGTTTCACAAATCCGTGCCAAGTATCCGAACCAGGGATGAAAATTAGCCCATTATCTTGTTTAAAAGGGGCTCGACCGACCCAGTTATGATCGCTATCAAAAATATCGGTTCCAGCATCGTCAGGTTCTGAATCGCTCGATAAATATACAAGCATAGTGAAAAGTTTCTCACCAATATCAGTATGAGGCTCCAACCAAAAACCATCTACATCTTGCGTGTACTCAATTCTGAGATGGCCCTTGGAAATGTCTATGTCACAAAGTCGTTCTATCTTGGACAAGACCTGCTGCTCTTTGAACGCTTGGATAAGGTCTTGGCATATGGAATGGCTGGAATACTTTTTTGAAGTTAAAAATATGCGCGTCTGATTGTTTTCCTCTCTCCTGCCAGTAAGAGTCTTTATTTCCGCCGGCGGTAGAGGCAAATCTAGAAGACGATCGCAGTGTTTCCGAGTAAGAGTATTCGACAAAAGCCAGTGGTTGTAGGGATCGGTGTGCACATCCGCGTTGTCAAAACAATTCAACAAAGACTCTATGATTCCGTTCTTTTCAGAATAAACCATTTGTTGCTACTCTCCTGCGACTCCGCCTCTATTGACGCGTCTTCCGACTCTGATGAGGGCGGAAAGTTCTGCTGTTCCAATTATGCTAAAGAGGGAATTGAGGATTTTTTAACCCTTCAAATGTAAATGAATTTGGACAAAATAAGGGATGTCTACTGTTATCTCGTCCCTGATCAAGCCACTTCGTACATTCTTTTTTTCTGATGCAGTGTAAGCACGTGCGCTGCATATCACGGAGGATGGAACCATCAATTTTTCCCTGTCCACTCAAACCAATTCGTTGCAACATTCTTGGAAGTAATTCGGAGTCGGAGAGGCGGCTTGTAGCGACAGCGTGCAAGCTCGCACGTGTCAGCCCGACGTCTGAAAGGAAGATATCAATATCTTTCTCCGTCATGTCACGAAGTTCAGCTAAGATTTGACGTCTCCAACCCCATGTTCGAATCAGTTTTAACATCTTTGAAAACCAATTTTTTCGAAGTATCTGATAAGAAACAGGAGCATGGTTTCCGGCCTCGATGGGAAGCGCGGTATGGTAGGACTCGTTCTTTGTTATTCTTTTATATCGGCGCAACGTATCGCTCCGTGCATAACCCACTGGAACCTCACTAAAAGTAAATTAAGTTAGATATCTTGAATAAACCTTAATCTGTATCAATTGTGTTTATTTCTGATTTAAATTTGGTAGCAACCTTGCTTCGGCAACAAACTTAAGGGGTAGTTCTTGGCCATGTGGTTCAACCGAGAGGAACTGTTAATGTCTTATCCTCCCGCTCGCCTACCCCAAACAGCTGGCGCTTATGTTTTGGTGATATCGCTTCTTCGACCAACACCACTTCCTCCGACCCGGTTCGACGGCCTGCTTGGCAAGGGCATCTACGCGTACATCGGAAGCGCATACGGGCCTGGTGGAATACGTGCGCGATGTCTAAGGCATTTTAGTCACAATAAGGTGCGGCACTGGCATGTGGATTGGTTGACCGCGAACTGCGAGAGTCTAAATGCATTTGGCTGGCCTGATGTCAAAGAATGTGAGCTCGTTAGGCATCTTCTCTCATTGCGCGACATCTCAGTTGCAATAACTGGCTTTGGAAATAGCGATTGCCAACTATGCCCTTCCCATCTTTTACGTCTTGAAAAACCATTCCATAAGAAAGAATTGTCACCCCACTAGTGTGCTCTCGAGGAAGCAAACTAACCAGAAGCTATATAGAACCAGAAACGGAACAGCGGGAATGTCCTAATTTACTCTTTCCCGTTCCTTTATTTTCTATGACAGAAAATCATATTTGGTATTTGTAAATACAATAGACCGACCACGTATTTTTGTTCGTTATATGTTCTTATTGCAAAATATCGCAGTATATATCCTCAGAAAATTTAGGGATATTTGCATCACAAGTGACTGGCACGCTACATAGTGCATGAACGACCGACTCGGTGCCGGCAGGTATGTAGCGTTTCTCTGTATCTACGCCAACCTCTCCCTTCCGATAACATCCGACAAAAATTTCTCTGGCAATTAGTTCCCAACGCTCTATCAGTGCACCATATCCGCCGTCATTCTTAATTTCAGATGAGGTAAACTTACTCGACCAAACCTGAAGGCATCCCTCGGGGGGGTTAGCTTTACCTGCTTCCAGTGCGGCATCCTCAAGCATTCCATCGATAGGTGGATCGCAACTCTCTTCTGAAAAAACAGATCCTCCTCCCACAAGAAGGGAAAGCACCAATGTTGATCCTGCAAAAACTTTCTTTAATTTCATGGCCATCAGAACTCCAACTTAATATCACTAATCTCATTCTTGAGTTGCTGTCGCCAAGCCAGGGTGCGGCTTGGTTTTAACAGCCAGGAGGACCAAGTCCGTCCAAATATACGACCTGAAGACAGAACATATTTGGGGGGTTTGGTGCGCTTTTCCGTGCTGCGGATGAGTTTCCCAGCCATTTCTCCCCCCTTGATTCGTATGGTGTTTTTGAACATGCCGATCGGGTCCATTGCAAAACAGAAGGAATTTAGAAGGAGCGATCGTAGAATTTCGCACTTGGGGAAACCTTAACCTACGTTAAGTTCTTGGCATTCACTGAGGTGTTGATTTCATTATGGACACATCCTTATAAACAGATTGATCCAGGTTATGGCAGTCCCTTTCACTCAGTATAAAAACATTTTATCGTTGACGTTTTCCTCCTACAGACCACCTGAAGTGCCCTGCCCCGCTAGGCAGGGCACTTCTTTGTAGGAAAATGCCGAGAGCTCAACTATTTGGGGTTACAACGGTAGATCTCCCGCTCCCGCCGGAACAAAACTTGAGATCAAGAGTTCGTTGCTGTTAGAGAGAAATTTAGGCGGCTAAGCGTTTCCGCATCAATCCGAGCTATTTTCGCAAGCCCATCAGGATCAAGAATCCTCAAATTCTTCTTTTCTATAGCAAGCAAGCCTGTTTCCCGAAGTTTGCGAACAGTTCGATTTACGTGAACCGCCGTCAGGCCCAACGAATCCCCAATATGTTCTTGTGTCAACGGCAGTGGCATGTTGGTCCCCACCGATACCGAGCTGCGAAAACGCAGGCGATAATACAACTCTAGAAGAAATTGAGAGACCCCTTCTCTTGCCGTCCGACGTCCCACGCTCATCAATCGTTCATGAGCCATCTCCATGTCTCGGGCAACTAGCCATGTCATCCGTATCGCAAGCTCTGGGTGCTCCTTGAATAACCCTAAAATTTTGGTTTTAGGAAACACACACAACTGAGCATCAGTTAACGCTCCTGCGGAATGATCCATGGGTCCGTTCAAGTCAGGACCAAAACCAATAAAATCTCCAGGTAAAACAATTTTCGTGATCTGTCGGCGGCCATCATCCAACAGTTTGTACAGAAAAATCCAGCCATCTAGCAACGTATATAACTCGCGCGATTGTTCTCCTGCCACGTATAAGTCTTCACCGGTGAAAATTGTTTTTTCGCCAGATTTGAAATTTTCAACGACATTGAGGTCAGTCTCCCGCAACGGCTGACATAAGGCCCACTGACGTACTGTGCAAATTGAACATCGGTTTAGTCGTATGCCTTGGTCAGATGGCACAATGCAGCTTTGTCGTGTCACGTATTCCATACCCTGAGTCATCGTTGGTCCTCAGCCACTTAACCTAAATCAAGTATACGCAGAATGACATACGACAGAAATCTGAAAATTAACCCAAATCAATTCTTTCACCTAATTTCTGAAATAAAATTAAAAACGAAAAAACACCCTATTAAAGTCTTAAAACTTTGACGCTCTGTCTATGATCGCTCTAACCGTTCTGCAAAAAAAAGAAGACACGCCTCTATCTCCTTTTTTTTCCCACACCGCATGGCTATTGTTGGTTGAGGAAAAAAGTAACCGCCTTACATGGGTCAAAAACACGCACCTAAATGCATCCTTCTTGGTTGAACAAATTTGTGTTGCGCAGCCAATACACACGATTTGCGGTCACGTGGATCCCCATTCCGCTCGCACACTGTTGCGCCATAAGCTTGATGTGCGAATTGGGCCCTGCTCGGTACCGGCGCGATCCCTGATTACTGACCCTACGCGCCTGCCAACAATTTCGGCCTCGACAAATTCCAAGTATACAGCATCAGACTGACAGGAAACCAAGGACGTCTCCGATTTGTTCCGTGCCTAACTCACTTAAAAACAGGCAATTCTTCATAGGTATGGAAAGGTGGCGGAGAAGATAATTTCCATTCCATGCTTGTTGCCCCGTCGCCCCAAGGGTTTGCTTGCACTCGGACCCCTGCGGTAAATGTACGATACAATACAAGAATAAATAATACTGCGGAAAATCCTGAAATGTAGGAACCAAAAGAAGAAACCATATTCCACCCTTCGAAAGCGATCGGATAATCCGCGTAACGACGAGGCATTCCTGCCAGACCGAGAAAGTGCTGGGGGAAAAAAGTTAAATTTACCCCGATGAAAAGTGTCCAGAATTGAAATTTTCCTAGTAATTCCGGATAACGTCGACCACACATTTTTGGTAGCCAATAATAGAGGCCTGCAAATAGAGAAAATACTGCTCCTAGGCTTAACGTGTAATGAAAGTGCGCCACGATGTAGTAGGTGTCATGAATTACCACATCAATTCCCGCATTTGCGCATACAACTCCAGTGACGCCGCCGAGTGTGAACACAAAAATGAAACCAAGCGCGTAAAGCATTGGGGTTTCAAAACTGATGGAACCGCCCCACATGGTGGCGAT
>CAJWOI010000058.1 GCA_913044255.1 uncultured Alphaproteobacteria bacterium | reverse complement strand
AGATCACGAGCCAGAACCACGGTTTTGTAGTTGTCAGGGATAGCCTGCCTCAAGGAGTGACGGCCAGTCACATATCTTTATTTGACCAGACTCTGGAGGGAATTGAAGTTGAAGGAAGGCCAATTTTTTCCGTACAATATCACCCGGAGGCCTCTCCGGGACCTCAAGATAGCCACTACCTTTTTAAAAGATTTACAGCTTTGATGGACGGCTCACGATGAGCCGGTTTCAGGTATCACGGGATGCGCGTCCGGTTGGATCAATCCCGTGTATTTCTAAATAGTGCCTAAACGAACTGATATTAATAGTGTGCTCATCATTGGCGCGGGGCCCATTATCATTGGTCAGGCATGTGAGTTCGACTACTCTGGTGTTCAAGCATGCAAGGCGTTACGTGAGGAAGGTTACCGCGTAATTTTGGTTAACTCTAATCCGGCAACGATTATGACGGATCCGAGTGTCGCGGATGCCACCTACATCGAACCGATAACGCCGGAATTTGTAACCAAAATTATTTCAAAGGAACAGCCCGACGCGCTGCTGTCTACTATGGGGGGGCAGACCGGTCTTAACGTCGGATTTGCACTAGCCGAAAAAGGTGTTTTGTCGGACTACAGTGTCGAAATGATAGGCGCGAGCTATGACGCTATCGCGAAAGCTGAGGATAGAGAATTATTCAAACAAGCTATGTCCAGGATTGGCCTTGACATGCCGCGAAGTTCCATCGTCCGTGAAAATAGCGATATTGCAAATGCTCTGAGTGAGGTTGGTTTGCCCGCGATTATTCGACCATCCTTTACTTTGGGAGGCGAGGGGAGCGGCGTAGCCTATAATCACAAGGAATTCGAGGCGATTGTCGCATACGGTTTGGAAGTTTCCCCCGCGGCTGAGGTATTGGTTGAGGAATCAGTAATAGGCTGGAAGGAATTTGAGATGGAGGTGATGCGAGACAGTGCCGACAACTGCATCATCGTGTGTTCTATCGAAAATGTTGATCCGATGGGTGTGCACACCGGGGATAGTATTACTGTTGCCCCAGCCTTAACCCTCACCGACAAAGAGTATCAGATAATGCGTAACGCCTCGATTGCGGTATTGCGTGAGATCGGTGTTGAAACAGGAGGCTCCAATGTCCAATTTGCGGTAGACCCGAAAACTGGGCGCTTGGTCGTAATCGAGATGAACCCACGTGTGTCGCGTTCTTCTGCATTAGCTTCCAAGGCGACGGGTTTCCCGATCGCGAAGGTCGCTGCAAAGTTGGCGGTTGGCTACACGCTTGATGAAATTGATAACGACATTACGCGAATCACTCCGGCTTCTTTTGAGCCGACCATCGATTACGTCGTTACAAAGATACCCAGGTTTACGTTCGAAAAATTCGCTGGGGCGGAGCCAGTCCTTACGACTGCAATGAAGTCGGTGGGCGAGTCGATGTCAATCGGCTCCACTTTTGCGGAGTCGCTGCAAAAGGCACTGCGGTCAATGGAAATCGAGCTAACCGGACTCGATCCGGTCGAGATAACGGGGTCCGGTGACGGCGGTGATCCGAGTGCCATAATGGCTGCATTGGCGCGTCCAACACCTGAACGGTTGTTGTTGATCGCATCTGCATTCAGAGTTGGTATCGAGTTAGAGGACATTCAGCTCGCTACCCATTTTGATCCGTGGTTTCTGGAACAGATCCAGACAATTGTTGTTGCCGAGAAAACAGTAGAGGCTAATGGATTGCCTTCCAGTGTAACGGGCTGGAGAGCTCTGAAGGCACTGGGTTTTTCAGATGCTCGCCTCGCTGCCTTAGCTGGAGTCGAAGTGTCGGGCGCAACTACGGAACGGCACAATTACGATGTGCACGCCGTATACAGGCGCGTCGATACTTGCGCTGCAGAATTCGGTGCGCGGACCAGTTATATGTATTCCACATACGAAAGGCCGTTTTCTGTCGGACCACCGGTTTGTGAATCTGAGCCAAGTGATCGCAGAAAGATAATTATACTGGGTAGTGGCCCGAACAGAATCGGACAAGGCATAGAGTTTGACTACTGTTGCGTGCACGCGGCGTATGGCCTTCGTGAAGCCGGTTATGAAACCATCATGATCAATTGTAATCCTGAAACGGTATCGACCGATTACGATACTTCCGACCGACTTTATTTTGAACCGCTAACCGACGAGGACGTTGTGGGGATAGCTCGTGCCGAGGCAGCCCGGGGAAATCTCGTTGGTGTCGTCGTTCAGTTCGGTGGCCAAACTCCATTGAAGCTTGCGGGGGCACTTCAGGCTGCTGGATTGCCCGTAATAGGCACCGCGCCCGAGGCAATAGATTTGGCCGAGGACCGCGAACGTTTCAAAAATATGCTGTTTGACCTTGGCCTGAAACAGCCGGCCAATGGTATCTGTCGGACGATTGAGCAGGCCGTAGAAATTGCAGACCGTATTGGTTATCCGGTCCTAGTGCGACCCTCATATGTGCTTGGGGGGCGGGCGATGCAAATCGTATACGAAAAGCAGGCTCTTATAGGTTATGTCGAGGAAGCATTACGAATGTCTGGAGACGCACCGGTACTGATAGACCGGTTTCTAGTCGATGCGATTGAGGTGGACGTGGATGCATTGTCTGATGGCACCGATGTTTACGTCGCGGGAATCATGGAACATATAGAGGAAGCTGGCATCCATTCTGGAGATTCGGCGTGCTCCCTGCCACCTTATTCTTTGAGTTCTGAGATTATCGCTGAACTACGTTCCCAAACAAAGGAGTTGGCCCATGCACTCAAAGTGGTGGGTTTGATGAACATTCAGTTTGCTGTCAAGGAGGATGATAAAGGTCACAATATATATATTTTAGAAGTGAACCCGCGAGCGAGCCGGACAGTTCCCTTTGTGGCAAAGACGACCGGGGTCCCTATAGCGAAAATAGCAGCAAGAATTATGGCTGGAGAAAAGCTAAGTAAATTTGGACTCAAGGAATTCGCTTTATCACATGTTGCGGTTAAAGAATCAGTATTCCCGTTTTCTCGTTTTCCCGGGGTTGATGTTTTGCTCGGTCCAGAAATGAAATCTACTGGTGAGGTGATGGGTATTGATACCGATTTTGCCCGCGCCTTTGCCAAAGCGCAACTAGCCAGTGGAACACGTCTCCCAAGTGCCGGCACGGTATTTGTTTCGGTGCGCGACAGGGACAAAGACGCGATTATTACGCTTTGTGAGGAACTTACAGATATGGGGTTCAAGGTTATCGCGACTCGTGGTACGGCTGCGGCGTTACGTGCGGCCGGGGTCGCGGTAAGAACGATAAACAAGGTGGCTGAAGGCAGGCCACATTTGGTGGATGCAATCACCGATGGAGAGGTTGATCTAATCTTTAACACAACTCAGGGAGCGCAAGCGATTTCGGACAGTTTCAGTTTAAGGCATGCCGCGTTAATTAACGGCGTTCCATACTTCACAACTGTGGCTGGGAGCCGAGCCGCAGTAAGTGGAATTTCTGCCTTGCGCCGAGGCGCTCTTGAAGTAGCAACTCTTCAATCTTACACTTGAGTCAGGTCAACTAGAAGGAGCATGCCCAGGTGAGGCTGAATCAATCTGCCTCACAAGCTGGAAAGTATTACGATGGAACGAATCCCTATGACAGCCGAAGGGTATGCGCGTCTTGAGACGGAGTTAAAACGATTGAAGACCGTGGAACGGCCCGATGTAATCAAGTCATTGAGTGCGGCCCGCGAACACGGCGATCTTGCTGAGAATGCCGAATACCACGCGGCGCGGGAACGCCAAAGTTTTATTGAAGGCAGGGTGCGCGAACTAGAGGATAAATTAAGTCGTGCGGAGGTCATTGATGTCAGCAAATTGTCGGGCAAAGATGTCAAATTTGGTGCCACTGTGACTCTGGCCGATGAAGAAACTGACGAGAAGAAGACTTATCAGTTGGTGGGGGCTGATGAAGCTGATGTTAACAACGGCCGGCTTTCGATTACATCTCCTGTGGCGCGGGCCTTAATTGGCCGAGGTATCGGCGATTCCGTGCACGTCAATACTCCAAATGGAGGCCGTTCTTACGAAGTCATTAAGATAAATTATCGATGAATGCAGGCTCATCAGTGTACGGTGCCGTGAACTGATTAGGTCCCGACGAAATGCCGTCCGCTAGAAAAAGCGTGTGGGTGCTCGCTGACCAATACGTTGGCAATCTGAACCAGTGTATCGGTGTCGCTGATGCTTTGGGCTTGCCTCACGAGATTAAACGAATAAGTTACAACAGGTGGGCTCGCCTCCCAAATTTGATGTTGGGATCGACGCTTGTTCATTTGTCCCGTGACGGTGTTTCTGGGATTCTAGCCCCGTGGCCCGATATCGTTATTGCGGCCGGTCGGCGCACAGTGCCTGTAGCAAGATCAATTAAGCGATCTTCTGGGGGGCGCACGTTTCTGGTTCAAACTATGTGGCCCGGTTCGCCTACCACAGATCTGGACCTGATTGCGACGCCGTTGCATGACCGAGTAAATGAACGTGACAACTTAATTCGTACTCTTGGCGCCCCTCACAACGTCACGCAGAAACGCCTCGAAACGGCCGCTGGGATTTGGAGTGAACGTCTGGCGGACATTCCGAGTCCTCGCATTGCCTTGTTGGTTGGTGGGAATACTCGTCGCCATAGATTTACTCCTAAATTAGCGAGAAAGTTAGCCTCAGTGGTTTCGGATTTGATGGCTAAGTGGGGTGGCGGGTTGATGGTATCTACCAGCCGGCGAACAGAGCAAGTTGCACGTGATGCTCTGGTGGAAAACATCGGGCACCGAAAGGAAGTTTATATTTGGCGAGGTGAGAGTGGTGAAAATCCTTACCTCGCTTACTTAGCTTTGAGCGATGCGGTGATAGTGACTGGCGATTCTACATCGATGTGTACTGAGGCATGCGCGACAGGTCGGCCCGTCTATATTTTTTCTCCCTCCAGTGCGACTGCAGCCAAACATCAACGTTTGCATAAGCTCTTGTACGACTATGGCAGTGCGCAGCCGCTATCGGCGGCATTCAATATGGATGGCTTTGTCAACTGGAGCTATGAGCCAATCAATGACGCCGCTATAATTGCTCAGGAAATTAATCGGCGCATTGGTAGATGAGTTGAACGTATATTTTGGACAAACTTTGAGAGAAATCACTAGTTATTATGACACTTGCTATTTCGACTTTCAGCAACAAAAGTGGGGGTGAATGCCTTTTCAAGGCGCTTGGCCACCCGTTAGTGGTGCCACGTATAGAGGCATTGCTCTCTGATCTCGGTGAAGCGGGTCCGGTAGCCATATACGATCCGAACAATGCAGTTTCCAGTCTCGCCGCTTTATACGCTATAGATTGTGTTCAGATCAGCAATATTTATGTCCAAAAGCTAGAGGAGCTAGGTCGTGATGTCTTTGGACATAAGGTGAGACCTGTCTCGGCAATATCCGAAACACAGGCCAGAACAATTTTTGTAGCGTCCTATGATGCCGATCGTTTGATGCATCAAATTCAGCATTTACTTCCGAGTGGGATAAATTATGTGAGTCTCGATAGTGCCCGTCTGCCTGACGATATGCTGACCAACCACAACAATTATCTAACGCCACTCAATTTCGCTACTAATTTCGCTTTTTTTCGAGATTCTGCGGGTCTTCATACGCGCCTGGTGTCTGCCAACTATTGGCATCGGTATGGTTCCCGTGGAGTCAAACTGTGGTTGCAGCTGTTTGATCAGGCTGGTCGTGAATTGGCCTCATGGGATGAGTCGCTCCCCGATAACAGTGCCGGCTTTGCAATTGATAGCCGGGAGGTGCGCTCACGGTATGACACAGGCCCATTTTCGGGCCAGTTATTTGTACACGCCATTAATGTCACGGGGCATGACGTTGTCAAATATGCCCTGGATATTTACGACGATGACACAGACGCTGTGTCGTGCACGCATGATGCAAACGCTTGGCCGTCGGACCTATATGCCGGTTTACCAGCGCCGGCCGCGGGCGAACGAGTTACGTTGTGGGTCCAAAACAGTCACCCGATGGAGATCCCTGCAAACGCCATTGGATTGACCAGGATGGGCAGTGAAGACGTGCGTTGGCTTGGAAAGAAAATTGCGCCTTTTGGCAGTTACGCCCTAAACGTCAGCGAACTCTTGCCTGATGTCACTTGGCCTGAACAGATCGAAGTTTTGGCCGGGAAACATATGGTGCGCCCACGATATGAGATTGATACGGAAGTCAACCGACGAATAGCACACGTTAACGTCGAACGTACGGATATTGAGTCTGATGGGGCGCTTGCTGAGCTAAGAGGGATGGTGGGCAAGGGTTACATTTTGCCGGCGCCAGTTCTCCCTATGGAGCAGTACGAAACAATAGTTCTGCCGACTCCTATGTCTACGGGGCAACTTGAATTGGCGCTGAAGTTGCTGGTTTACGATTCAGAAGGGAATGAAGTGCACGCGCATCGAATGGGGTGTCTATCTCGTGATCATGCGGTGGCTTTATCGGTGAATAGAATATTGGCTGAGGCGGGCTCTGGTCTGGCCGGTTTCACCGGTCACCTGGAGTTAACATATGATTTGACAGACGAATCTGCGGCAGACGGCTGGCTTCACGCTCTGTTTCGGTACCGGAATGTATCATCCGGTCATACGGCGGAGACTAGTTTCGGGTCGCATATGTTCAATTTGCCTGTGACCTATCGTAATGAACCGCAGTCGTACGGTGGCCCGGCTCCCGGCCTCAGTACAAGACTTTATCTACGACTAGGTTCGCCAACGTCCGACACTCTGTGCTGTTTGATTTACCCCGCTTCAATGCCGTGGCGCGCTCGTTCTGATACAGTAATCAATCTAATTGATTCAAACGGTATGGAAATTGCGTCCCGAAATTTAAAAATACCTTGTGGAGGTTCGCGCTTGTTTCGCGCGAGTGAATTATTCGATGCGGATTTACGGGTTCGCGCTGGAGTTAACGGTTATGTTCAGGTTAGAGATTTGGGCTGCCGCCTATTTGGCTACCATGGTCTGATTGACGACCAAGGTTCGTTTTCTCTAGATCACATGTTTGGTTTTTAACCTTCAGCCCACTTCATATTAAGATGCGCTACAATTGTTGTTTTCTTTCCCCCTTGGGATACGACTGGTCTTGCGACAATATGAAGGAGCACGTGCACTAGAGTCCTATTTTTGTGAGCTGACATTATATTTGGGATCGTCGCTGTCAGCTAGTGTTCGCCGAGTTGGTACACTCGCGTACGCGTTACGTAATTGGTCGCGGCGCACTTCGAACGCTATTAGTTCAAATCCTTTGAGTGACATTCCGGTGGGTAACTTTACTCCCAAGGGATTAGCCTGTTTCCCATTGACCAACACCTCATAGTGCAAATGTGGCCCTGTTGATCGACCTGTAGAACCTACGTAGCCGATTACTTGGCCTTGTTTGACCCTTTTCGCACGCTGCATTCCTTTGGCGTACCTATTTAGGTGCGCGTACGCGGTTTGGTACTTGGGGCCGTGGCGAAGCCGGATATATTTGCCGTAAGCACCGTTTCGGCCAATGTGTTCAACTACTCCATCGCCTGCTGCATAAATCGGAGTTCCACTAGATGCACCAAAATCAACACCTCGATGCATTTTTGAGTAACCGAGGGTCGGGTGTTTTCGTTTCCCATAGGTAGAAGTGAGACGAGCCCCATCTATCGGTGTGCGCATCAACGCTTTTCGTGCACTTTGGCCCTGTTCGTCGAAGTAGTCCGTGAAGCCATCGTCCAGGGTAAAACGATATAGTCCTAGTTTAGTGCCGCTTAGAGTTAATGCCGCGTAGAGAAGGGCGCTGGTCCGCACGAGCTCCCCATCCTCATCTGTGTAGCTCTCGTAAAGCACCTCAAATCGGTCACCTTTCCGGATGTCTCGTTGGAAATCGACATCGTAGCTAAAGATTCTGATCAGTTTTATCAGCACCTCAGTTGGCAATCCCATGGTTGCAGCTGCTTTGTACAAGCTATTTTGGATGGTGCCGACCGCCCTTCTATATTCCGGATTTAATGGGCGCCGTACGAGCCCAGAGACGAATTCCCCGTCGTGCATTCTGGCCACACGCAAGCGCTGTTCGGGGCTTAAATCTATCGCTAGTTCAGCGAGCGTAAGAGAACCGGTTTGTTTATTGGCATTTGAGTTGCTGATGAAAGCGAGAGCAACGTTCTGTCCAGCTCGCAGTTTTCTTGGGTCCACTATTTTTTGAGCTGCGGCAATTGCCGCGTTGGCGTCCTGCCGAGGTGCCCCGGCATCAAGCATTGTTTCAAACAAAGTGTCGCCGGGTTTCAAGGAAACTTTTACCCTTTCAGCACCTTTGAGGTTGACCAAGTCAGATTCCTCAGCCTCGAAACCATAAAGCTCCCGTGCAGGGGAGTTGTAGTTTCCAGTCGCTATTGCCGAGCGAGCTGTTTCAATTTTCCCCGCTAGTTCTATCGCATTAACCAAATCTTTGCCCGGAGCTTTCCGAGCTCGAAACTGTTCGCCGTCTAGCTCAATAACGATGGAGCTATGTTTGTTTATTCCGAGAACGATCCCGATAAGTCGATGTTGGCGTCCATCCGCATCGAACGTAATCACTAGCTCTTGCCCGGCTCGAATCAGGTCCGGGTCGTGGACTCCGTGCATACTTTGAACGGCTAGCCTTGCATCTTGCTTCAGGCTCCCGGCTTTTTGCAGCAAACCGTACAAAGTGTCCCCAGGATTCACGTTTAGTGATTTCATCCGACGCGTTGTTGGTATCGACCGAAACGTTTCTGCAAGTGGGGCGGCCGTGCGCAGGACTGCAGCAGTATTTTCAGTTTTTGAGTTGTTCGATGATGTTAAAGTAGATGTTAAAGTAGTTGTCAATTTTTGCGAATTCCCCGCGGTTTCCGTTACGAAAAATTCATCATCGGGTGGGCCTTCGGCGAAGCGGCCGCTCTTTACGCGACCAATCTCAATTGTTTTTCGGCCTCGGCGGGGCATCCTTACACTAGCGAGCTGTCGAGCACCGTCGTTTTTTTCGTAAAACAAAATTGTGAATTTTTGGCCCACGTGAAGACGGCGCAAATTAATGAATTTCCCCAATGCTTCAACGGCATAATGTGTATCTGAGTGATGCGCTCCTATAGACACGATGCGATTAAACAAGATATCGCCTTTTCGCAACTGAAAGTCGTTTTGGACGTACCTGTGTTTTGATGGGTGAGTTGGGCTGTTTTCTAGAAGCTTAGAAGTGTCGGTTTTTTTTGCAGTGGATTCGGTTGTTGTTTCCGGTGGCTGAGATTTTATTACTTTCGCAGACGGAGTTGTAGTTGAAGAGGAGCTCTGATCAGAGGTGGAATCGAGCACACCCGTCAGCGGCTTGTTTACGAATGTACCGTCGGCCAGTCGACTTGCGGTAACAAACCTACCCGACGCGATTTGCACGTCTAGAGCCAAAAGGCGCAGCTTTGGCAATTCTTCGGGGGTCGGGGCTAGCGTGATCGTGAAGGTTTGACCAGGACGGAGTTTACGCAAATCCAGCCCCTTTGATATCGCTTTGCTTGCAAGCCTCGCGCTTCGAAGGTCGGCCCCAACAGTTAGTAACAACTCAGTCAGTGTGTCGCCACGCTGCACCACAATCTTCCGAATAATCCGACCATCATCACGCGGTTTGTTGGCGTGGGACGTTGCATGGATGTTGCTGACTGCTCTATGAAAAGGGACCCTTTCCATTCGGAACCCGCCGTTGTAGCTGCGGTCCAGCATCCAAACACGTGCACCCTTTTCGCCAAGGATCAAGCCCACGAATTTCAAGAGTCTGCCCGGTGTGGGGCTTGGCATGAAATATAGACGTAAAGTTTCTCCTACTTGCAGGCTGCGTGGGTTGAATTTTGACGAAAGCGCATTTAAAGCGGCTCGCGCCACCGAAGTTGAGATGCCGGAATTTCTCAATATTTGAAGCAGGGTGTCGTCGCGCCTTACATGCACTTTACGCTCGGTTAAGTCTGTCGTGCCTACCTGGCTCGAGTTTACCGACCTACCGTCTTTCGCGGACATAACTTGCGCATCCTGGGAAGCCGGGGTTATGGGAAGATCCTTGGTTTCCGCAGAGTGCGAGGCCATTACGGTTATGGCTGCCAGAAACAAAACCCGTCGCATTGCAGCAAAAATACGCAAAAACCTGGGGCTTTCTTAAATCGCGATTTGGCGGGTGGTTGAATAATTCAAGATCGTCTCTTTAATCTCGTATCGCGTTTTTATCAGAATGCGCGGAGGTCTCCAAGTTTGTCAATAAAGTATTGTTTATGATAACAGATTCAGGAAATGGACGGAATTTTCCCGAGGTTTTTTGATTCTGTGGCAAATGCCGTGTCAGTTCAGTTGACATACAGTTCAACCCCGCCGTATAAGGTGTCACCCGGCGCGGTTTGATTTACGGTGCTGGTCTCGTCGCAAGCGGGTGTTGCTTTCGTCATCGGTGAGGTTTGGCCCTTCCCGAGTGATGGTGCTTCGCTTGCGGGTAAGCGGCGTGTGCTGTTTGAAAATGTAAATGTTGAAGGGATGCGCAGGCGGCGGCGCATGGCGCTAACGCATTGGGCATCCTGCATATATCTCGAGGCTTGCAGTCTCGGGGTAGATGCTCAATGTGCGTGCCAGAATTGATAAAGACTTTCGAATTCTCGATGCTTGTCATTGAAGGGTTTGATAGTCACCTCTCAACTTGAGAGTTTGATCCTGGCTCAGAACGAACGCTGGCGGCAGGCTTAACACATGCAAGTCGAACGAGAAGCCATCCTTCGGGGTGGTGGAAAGTGGCGCACGGGTGAGTAACACGTGGGAACCTACCCTTTGGTTCGGAATAACCGCGGGAAACTGCGGCTAATACCGGATAAGCCCCTCTGGGGGAAAGATTTATCGCCGAAGGATGGGCCCGCGCCGGATTAGCTTGTTGGTAGGGTAACGGCCTACCAAGGCTACGATCCGTAGCTGGTCTGAGAGGATGGTCAGCCACACTGGGACTGAGACACGGCCCAGACT